>JAJPYP010000242.1 GCA_021204885.1 Prevotellaceae bacterium | reverse complement strand
CCGATGATGTGAAGAAGGCCATTAACGAGGCGACCGCTTCTTTGGAGAGCGCCGATGCGGCTATGGCACTTGCTATCGCCGAAATGAAGGAGTCTATCGAGACTGCCCAAGGAACTATAGCCGTATTGACCGGCGAGCTTTCCGACGAGGCTGCCGCCCGCAAGAACCTCGAGGCGACGTTGAACGCGGCCGATGTCAACCTGCAACTGCAAATCACTGCCTTGCAGGCATTCCAAGCCGCTGTTGAAGAGGCCGATTATCAGTCTCAGATTGACGAGTTGAAGAAATACATGGATACAGATACCGCTGCAAGCTATGACACTTTGGCCGAGAGAATCGAGGCAGTGAACACGGCTTTGAGCGAAGAACTCGATGCAGTCAAGGCATCCATCGCCACCAACACGGCCGACATTGCCGCACTGCAAGCTTCTTTGAAAGAGCTGAGCGACTCTTTGGTTGAAATCAACCCCAACTTGGATGCCATCACCGTATTGGTAGAGACAGGCGTAACCAGCATCGAGCTGATGTACTCCTACAGCATGCAGACGGGAACCGATGAGGAAGGGAACGAGGTAGACATGGGTACCGACCTTAGAATAACCATCGCCACCCAGCAGGCCAACGTATTTGCCCAAGGCATAGCCAACGCCATTACCTTCACCAAGGGTGAGCTCTATCAGATTCCTTGCGGCGTCGTTGTACGTGTATCTCCTGTGAACGCCACGTTGACCGCCGACATGATCCGCTTCGTCAACAGCCAGGGCGGGACATTGGACGACCTGATTGAGGTAACCAAGGTAGAGAAGTACAGCAAGTTGCTCACCAAGGCTTCCGCCGCCGAGACCGGTTTGTGGAACATAAGCATCGGCGTGAAAGGCGATGCCACGCAAGAGGCTTTCGATGCCGTTACCTTGGTAACCAACGAAGACGAGACGACAAGCCACATCTTGTTCGCCATCCAGGCCAACAACACGCTTGACAATTTCGAGGGCCGCTATGCCACCTCTACGTATGACTTGACGATGACTTGGGAAGACTATGTCCCGGCAAGCCAGCTGTACTACAACGTAGGTGATATGTTTGTAAACGAAATCGCCAACCGTTATAAGGGTTGTGAAGGCAACGCATTCCTTGACACGCCTGCCACCACACTGACCCGCAACGAGTTGACTTGGCTTGAGAGTACCGATGCCGCTTATGACAAGGATAAATATCCCACTCCCGCGGTCGAGGCGGTCTACAGCGACCTGTCCGACGAAACTACCTACAAGAACGTAAAGGTAGATGATAGTGATAACCGTACCAATGGCGAGATTCTCTATCCGGCCGTGGTAGGCAAGTCCATCGTCATTACGTTGAAACAAGAAGTTCTTGATGAGAACGGCAATGGAACCGGCAAGTATGAAGATGCTCAAGACATCCGCGCCCTCTATGTAACGTTGGATTACGAGGATAACGCCGTTGAGTCCCTGCCGTCTGAATGGAACGCATGGGACGGCTACACATACGAAGGTTTGAACACGGTTGTTGAAGGCAACACCGCCACCATTAAGGTAACCAGTGCCGAAGCCGACGGTGATATCATCGGTTTCCGTGTATATGCCGTGAACTACGACGGTACATTGGTTGACCCCGATGGCAAGGCATTCTATGTAGCCCTTGGCGATGCAAGCAACAGCTGGAACGCTGTAACGACGACCATCGTACCGAAGTATGAGTCTATCTATGACACGCCTTCCGACAGCGCTTCTATCAGCATAAGCAAGTCTATCGATGCCGGCAGTGCTACTATTTCCTACACTTGGACTACCGACGGCATCAACGATGAGGACGATAGCGAGAATCCCGTCTACAACATTGTCATGCTGAATAAGGACAACAAGATTGTAGCCTACACGAAGCAAGGTGAGTTAGTCAATGGTTACGTTTACAGCAGCCTTGCCGATATCGACTTCACCAAGGTTACCAAGATTTACACGACCATCCTCAGCGATATCAACGATGCCACTTCTTCCATACACGAATGGGTTGAATACGTAGATAACCAAGCCTACGCCGGTACGTTGACCATCAAGAACGAGGATGCCAACCGCACGCTGGCTACGTTGAACGTCTCCATGACGAAGGCCCTGCCCACCGGCATGCCGACTCAAATCAGCGTGAAGACCAACCAGCTTTACAATGGTAAGTACTATGCCTTCTTGATACCTGACGATTGGGCGGCAGATGCAGCCTCGACGGGTACGATGGGTATGGACCAAATCTTCAACTTCGTAGGTGCTAATGAAGTGGAGGATCCTGAAATCACCTCTCACTACCAGATTCTCTTCGCTACTTCCGAATTGAAGAACAAAGCTTATACCGAGACCAAGACCGTGAACGGTGACAGCGAGTTGAAGGTCGATGCCGTATTGGTTGACAACACGACTTATCACACCACCACGGTAACCTACAATTATGGTAAGATTTCTTCCAAGACACCTACCAAAGATTACTCGGTAAGCGGTGAGACCTTCGAGACCATGTACGTAAGTATCTACTACGAGGGTGCTTATGAGTGGGCATGGAGTAAATCCGCTACGACCTCGTTCGTATACGGTGCCGACATCTCAATAGCTACTTCTACTATCCTCGGTACCAGTGCAAAGGATAGCAACTATGACGCTAATGGTTTGAACAGTCCGTATAAATCGAGTCTTGAAATAGAAAGTGCTACCTTGACTACTACCGAGAACGGTATTGCAGAGTACTACGACTATGATGCAAGCAGCTCCAGCGCGACTACGCTCGTATTCACGCAAAAGTCTACGAACACCAATATTACCGATAAGGTAGCTTCGACGTTGACAGTCACCTGTCATGACTCATACGGTAACCCTGTTGTCATCACATTGCCTTTGACAATAACGGTACGCTAAAACTGAATGTCCTACCCTACAGCGACCGCTTCCCTTTCGGGGGAAGCGGCTCCTGCCGGGGAGGGGAATGAGTACACACAGATTGTCATATTATAATTAGATGAATTTGTTCATTTCATCATTAAAGTTTTGTTTATCTGTATTAGAATGAGTCGAGGCGTTCATGTGAATGAACGCCTCGATTGTTTTATATAACCCTTTTTATACCCCGCTCTTGGCTTTCGGCTTCCTCGCACCTTGCCTATTCCGTCACCCCACCGTTCCTGTTACATCCCCTTTCCTGACACGCGCGACAATCTTTACAACCCGCATTCTTGGCGGTTCCAAGACCGCATTTCTTGCGCCCTCATCAATGTATTCCTTAGGGTCTGACGACTGCATTTGACAAAGTGTCACGAATACATTCCTTAGGTGGTAACGAATGTATTCGTTACCACCTAAGGAATGCATTGATGAGTTTCGCGCTTCCCACGGATTTGATACTTTGCCATGCGATGCCCGCTATGAAGCGACAATATGCTTGCTTATCCGCTACAACAGTAGCTTTATGATAAAAAGGGCTGAAAAGGGCCCTTTTGATAGGGGAAATGAGGGATTGAGAAACAGGTTTACAAAGCGTGGCCGGTTACCACTCTTTGCGTTGCTTCATCGACTTGTAGATGGGTATGAAGACCAAGGCGGCCGAGATGAGCAGCGTCACGATGACGGGGCCGTCTATGCGCTCGGCCGTGGTGAGCACGATGTAGCACAGGGCGCACCACAACAGGGCGATGCAGACGCTTTGCGATTTGGAGAGGGGGCGCTTCATAGGTGCCGTGGGGTATGTGTCGCCTGTTAAATCTTCACTTGGTCCAATGCCTGCTTGATGTCGTCCAATATGTCGTCGATGTTCTCCACGCCTACCGAGAAGCGGATGAGGTCGGGACGCACGCCGGCGGCCAGCAGTTGCTCGTCGGTGAGCTGGCGGTGCGTATGGCTGGCGGGATGCAGCACGCAGGTGCGCACGTCGGCCACATGGGTGACGATGGCTCCCAACTTCAGGGAGTCCATGAACTTGATGGCCACGTCGCGTCCCCCTTTCAGTCCGAAGGTCACCACGCCGCACGAACCGCCCGGCATATACTTCATGGCCAATTCGTGGTACTTGTTGCCGGGCAGCCCGCTGTAGTTCACCCAAGCCACTTTATCGCAGCTGTCAAGGAACTCGGCCACGGCCTGTGCGTTCTGGCAATGACGGGGCACGCGCAGGTGCAGTGTCTCTAATCCCAAGTTCAGCAGGAAGGCGTTCTGGGGCGACTGTATGCTGCCCAAGTCGCGCATCAGTTGCGCGGTGGCCTTGGTAATGTAGGCCATGGGGCCGAAAGCTTTCGTGTAAGTGAGTCCGTGGTAAGACTCGTCGGGGGTGCAAAGGCCGGGGAACTTGTCGGCATGCGCGTCCCAATCGAAGCGTCCGCTGTCTACGATGGCACCGCCCACGCTCGTGGCATGGCCGTCCATGTATTTGGTGGTGGAGTGCACCACGATGTCGGCTCCCCACTCGAAGGGACGGCAGTTGATGGGGGTGGGGAAGGTATTGTCAACAATGAGTGGCACGCCGTGGCTGTGGGCTATGCGGGCGAACTTCTCTATGTCCAAGACTTCGAGCGTGGGGTTGGATACGGTCTCGCCGAAGAGCGCCTTGGTATTGGGGCGGAAGGCGGCCGAGATCTCCTCTTCGGAGGCATCGGGGTCGATGAACGTCACCTCTATGCCCAATTTCTTCATGGTGACACCGAACAGGTTGTAGGTGCCCCCGTAAATGCACGAGGAGCTCACGAAGTGGTCGCCCGCTTGGCAGATGTTGAACACGGCATACATGTTGGCCGCCTGACCGCTCGAGGTGAGCATCGCCGCCACGCCACCCTCCAAAGCGGCTATCTTGGCGGCCACCACGTCGTTGGTGGGGTTCTGCAAGCGGGTATAGAAGTATCCGCTCTCCTCGAGGTCGAAGAGGCGGGCCATCTGCTCGCTTGTCTCGTATTTGAAAGTGGTGCTTTGGTAGATGGGAACTACGCGGGGCTCTCCCTTCTTGGGAGACCATCCTGCCTGTACACACAGGGTCTCGGGTTTGAATTGCTTGGCCATAGGTTGATTTTTCTATTTTATACGCTTTAAAACAACGCAAAAGTACGGAATTAAATGTACTTTTGTCCTCGAATACGGAATTATTATGATGCGGAGTTTGCTTTTACTGTTCCTGCTGCTTGTCACCGCCTCGCTTATGGCGCAACAGGAATATGCCGAGCCCAAGGCGGGAGAGGGAATATCCTCTTTCCTGATACGCAACCACCGTCCGGGCAAGGCCAATTACAACGCCTTTCTCGAGCTCAACGCCAAGCGGCTGCGCGGCAAGGAGGAGTTGCTCTTGGGGGTGAAGTACCTGTTGCCTCCCTTGAACGGCGAGGGCGTGCCGGTCGCGGCCGATACGGGCAGCGTGGCGGCGTCTACCGTGGGACGGGTGGTGAACGAACCGCTCTTCGGCAGCGCGTTGGCGCAAGTCACCGTTACGGGCAACCGCTTGCGTGGTGCCTGCTTCTATGTGGTGAGCGGGCATGGCGGGCCCGACCCGGGTGCCATAGGAAAGGTGGACGGACATGAACTGCATGAGGATGAATATGCCTACGACGTGATACTGCGCTTGGCACGCAACCTGATGCAGGAGGGGGCCGAAGTACACATCATCATACAGGATGCCAAGGACGGCATACGCGACGACCGCTACTTGGGCAACAGCAAGCGCGAGACCTGCATGGGCTCGCCCATCCCCTTGAACCAAGTGGCGCGGCTGAAGCAACGTTGCGACAAGATCAACGCGCTCTATGGAGGCGAACGCGACCGATATAAATATGTACGTGCCATCTTCCTGCATTTGGACAGCCGCAGCAAGCGCGAGCAGACCGACGTGTTCTTCTACCATGCGCCGGGCAGCACGCAAGGCAAGCGCACGGCCACGGTGATGCGCAACACTTTCCGCGACAACTACAAGCGGCACCAACCCAACCGTGGCTTCGAAGGCACGGTGAGCGAGCGCAACCTCTACGTGTTGCGCAACGCCGCACCCGTATCGGTCTTCGTGGAATTAGGAAATATTCAGAATTCGTTCGACCAACGACGTTTCGTGTTGAATTCCAACCGTCAAGCGTTGGCCAAATGGCTCATGGAGGGCTTCATCGCCGATTATAAAGGGGCTTCCTAAAGAGGGTGTATGGCACGTGGTACCGATTATTTTGCTACCTTTGCAACCGTTTTATCGTTACTGTCTGAATCTGCCTCTATGCTTTTGATAGGAAAACGTATTCTGTGCTTGCTGCTGCCCGTGGCACTCCCCTTGCTCCCCTTACGGGCGCAAGTGGAGCAAGACACCATTACCGGCAAGGTGCACCGGATAGACAGCGTGACGGTCACCGCCCGCCGCGTGCCCCGACAAGTAAGCGTCTCCATGCCGTTGCAATCCCTTACCGGCGAACAGATGAGCCTGCTTGGCATACAGGATATGGCCGATGCCGTGCGTCGCTTTGCCGGCGTGAACGTGAAGGACTACGGAGGCATAGGCGGCTTGAAGACCGTCTCCATACGCAACATGGGTGCCGCCCATACGGCCGTGAGCTACGACGGTGTGGTGGTGAGCAACTGCCAAGCCGGGCAGATAGACATAGGCCGCTTCTCCTTGGACAACGTGGAGATGCTTTCTCTTGCGGTGGGGCAGACGGCCGACCCGTTGCAGGCGGCACGTCTTTACGGCTCGGCAGGCGTGTTGAGCATCGAGACCGAGAAGCCGCACTTTGAAGGGGATAAACGGGAGGCGGTGCGCGTCATGGTGCGCGGCGGTTCCTTCGGATACATCACTCCGTCGGTGCGCTGGTGGCAGCGCTTGGGCAGCCGCACGCGCTTGGCCGTAAGCGGCGACTTCATGCGGGCCGACGGCAACTATCCCTTCACTTTGGTGAACGGCAAGTATGTGACGCGCGAGCGGCGCGACAACTCGCAAATCCATTCATGGCAGGGCGAGGCCACCTTGTATCACACCTTTAAAGCGGGGGGCGACTTGGACGTGAAAGGCTATGGCTTCTACTCCAAGCGGGGGCTGCCCGGTGCGGTGACGCTCTACAATCCGCTTTCCGACGAGACGCTATGGGACAAGAACTTCTTCCTGCAAGCCCGTTACAAGCAGCAATTCAATACCCGCTGGAGCCTCTTGGCACAAGGCAAGTACAACTACGGCTGGAACCGCTATGAAGACCAAGGGGCGCAGTACACCGAGGGGAACTACCGCGAGCGGCATACGCAGCAGGAGTACTATCTCTCGGCGGCCGTCTGCTACAGGCCCACGGCTGCATGGAGTTTCTCCTTGGCCGAGGACGGAGCGGTAAACACGCTCGACAACACCTTGGCGGCTTGCCCCTTTCCCAAACGATACGCCTCTTACACGGCACTCGCCGCCCGCTACCGCTGGCGTTGGCTGTCGGCCGATGTATCGGCGCTCTATACCGCTACCTCGGAGCATGTGAAGACGGGCACCGCGCCCGACAACTTCCATCGCCTCTCTCCCTCAGCCTCGTTGACGCTGCAACCGTGGCAAAGGGAACGGCTCTACTTGCGCCTCATGTACAAGAGCACCTTCCGCCTGCCCACGTTCAACGACCTTTACTACGACCGCTTGGGCAACCGCAGCCTCAATCCCGAAAAGGCAAGGGAGTACAATGCGGGCATCACGTGGGACAAGTCGTTCCATGGCGCGATGGATTACCTCACCTTGACCGTTGACGGTTACTACAACGACGTGACCGACAAGATAGTGGCATTCCCCACCACGTATGCTTGGAAGATGGCCAACTACGGCACGGTGCATGCCGCCGGTGTGGATGCCACGATGGCCATGGCGGTGGTGCCCGCACGGTGGTTGAAGCTGCTCTTGTCAGGCAGCTATGCGTGGCAGCGTGCCGTCGACCTGACCGACCGGGAAGCGAAGAACTACAAGGACCAGCTGCCCTACACGCCGCGTCACAGTGGCAACGTCTCGCTCTCGGCCGAGACACCGTGGGTCACCGCCGGCTACACGGCCGTGGGCATGGGCAAGCGCTATTATCTCTCGCAGAACATTCCCCAGAACGAGATAGCCGGCTATGTGGAGCACACCTTGAGCTTGTCGCGCTCCTTCACGTTCCAATGCTGCAAGCTGCGCTTGCAGGCCGAGGTGGTGAACTTGACAGATAAACAATATGACATAATCAAGTACTATCCCATGCCGGGACGCTCGTGGCGGCTCACCGGCACGGTATGGTTTTAACAACAGTATTCATTTAATAAAAAAACAACTATGAAAGTAAGAAGTTTATGGATGGGCATGCTTGGCATGCTGGCCTTGTCTCTCTCCTTTGCCGCTTGCGGCAGCGATGACGACCCCGTTACCGACAATCCCGGTAACGTGGATAACGGTGGCGGTAGCGATACGGGCGGCGGCGCTACGGGCGAAGCCTCCATCGCCAAGGTCTACATCTTGAACGAGGGAAGCAACAACGCCAACAACGCGGGCATCGCCTTCTATGCGCCCGATGGCGATGCCGAGTTCGTCAGCGACATCTACTACCAAAAGAACGGCGCCAAGCTTGGCGACGTGGGGCAGACCATGATAAAGGACGGCGAGAACATCTACGTGGCCGTTTATGGTTCGGGTTACTTGGCACGCTTGGATGCCGATTGTGTGGAGCAGGCACGCATCTCGTTTGTGAACGACAGCGAGCTCAGTGCGGGCATACGCCACATCGCCATCGAGGACGGCGTGCTTTATGCCTCCTTCTGGGGCGGCACGGTAGCCAAGATAGATGCCGCCTCGTTGCAGGTATTGGACAAGCTCACCGGCCTTGGCGACAACTTGGAGGGCGTGGCCATTCAAGACGGGCTGCTTTACGTGTGCGACAGCTGCACGCCCGACTGGACGGAGTACCACACCGAGCTGCTTGTCATCGACCTTGCCACGTTTACCTTGAAAGAGAAGATTACCGTGGCTCCCAATCCCTACTCGCAACTCGTGGCTGTGGAGGGCAAGGTGTTTGTCATCTCCAACGACTACTCCTCGGCTACCGGGTACATCTGGCAAGAGATCGACCCTGCCGACGGCAACAAGGTGACCGAGCTGGGCAACGCCACCTACATCACCGCCTATAACGGCACGCTCTACGTCATCGACTCCCAGACCGACTGGAGCACCTACACCACGGTGAACACCTTCTTTACCTACGACATCAAGGCAGGCACGCTGAACGATGCCTCTTTCCTGCAAGACACCCAGCTCGCTTCCAAGTCCATCTACATGATGGCCATCAATGAAGGCAACGGCGACATCTACATCGGCACCACCGACTATACCACCAACGGCGACATCTACCGTTACAAGGCCGACGGCAGCTTCGTGGAGAAGTTCGATGCCGGCGGCATCAATCCCAATTCAGCCGTATTCTTCAATTGATGCCGATGAAACGCTATCTATTTCTATTATTATACGCTGTGACCGTCATCCTGCTCCTGCCCGCTTGTAAGGGCAGGAACGGCACGGTCACCACGACGAGCGTGGGACGTGGATTAGGCCTGCGTTATGCCGCCAACCTTACCTTGACCGCTTACGACGATTACACCGTAGCTACGCTGCGCAACCCTTGGGACACGCTGCACACGCTGCATACCTATATCTTGGTGCCTGCCGACCGCCCCTTGCCCGAGCGGTTGCCCGAAGGCACGGTGCTGCGTACGCCGCTCACCCGTGCCGTGGTCTACTCCTCGGTGCATTGCAGCCTTTTAGACGAGTTGGGCGTGATACAGTGCGTGGCGGGTGTGTGCGACGCGAAGTACATCAAGCTGCCTTTCATTCAAAAGGGCATCAAGACAGGGCGGGTAGCCGATTGCGGTATCGGCACCGCCCCCGACATCGAGCGCATCATCGACCTGCATCCCGACGCCATCTTGCTCTCTCCATTCGAGAAGAGCAACGGGTATGGACGGGTAGAGAAGTTAGGCGTTCCCTTGGTGGAGTGTGCCGACTACATGGAGACCTCTCCCTTGGGACGTGCCGAATGGATGCGCTTCTACGGCTTGCTCTTCGGCGTGACTGACAGGGCCGACGCGCTCTTCGCCCGTGTGGACAGCAGCTACCACGCACTCAAGACCATGGCGAGGCAGACCACGGGTTCTCCCACCGTGTTCAGCGAGTTGAAGAACGGCTCGGTGTGGTATGTTCCCGGCGGACGCAGCGTGCCGGGCAGGCTCTTCGCCGATGCCGCCGGGCGTTATGCCTTCGCCACGGACAAGCACAGCGGCTCCGTGCCTTTCTCCTTCGAGACGGTGTTCGACAAGGCGGGCGCGTGCGATATATGGCTCATCAAGTACAACCGCGAGCGCGACATGACCTACGCCGACTTGCAAGCGGAATACAACGGCTATACCGCCTTCAACGCCTTCAAAGAGCGGCGCATATACGGTTGCAACACGTCGCGTTCCTACTATTATGAAGAGACCCCGTTCCGTCCCGATTACCTGCTGCAAGACCTTATATCCATACTCCATCCCGAAGCGGAAGGGGCAGGGGAGTTGCGATATTATAGTCCGTTAAAGGAACGGTAAGCACATTCGCTTTAAGCATACGCTTAAAGCGAATGTGCCAAGTACTTCAACGTATAATAGTCATATATTAGATCTATCCTCGCATCCACCAACTTCAACTCCGCCGAGAGCTTCATGTTGGAAGCGTCGAGCATGTCGGTAATCAGCGCCAACCCGTTCTCGTAACGGTTCTCTATCACCCCGTAGTTCTCCGTGGCAAGCTGCACGCTCTTCTGCTGCGTGCTCAGTTCACTGAAAGCGGTCTGGAAGTTGGTGTAGGCGGCCTGCACGCCCACGCCCACGCGCTCTTTGGCCAATTCATGCTCCTCTTGCGCTTTCACTACGTTCTGCTTGGCCTTGCGTATGTCGTGCTTGTTGCGGAAGATGGAGGAGATGTTGTATTGTATGCCAAGGCCCACATACCAGTAGTTGAAGTTCTTGTTGATGGCGGGTATGTCGATGGTGACCGGTCCCATGAGGTAATCCTCGGCAAAGAGGTTCAAGTGGGGCAGGGAAGCGGCGCGTGCCATGCTTACCTGCTTCTCCGCCATCTGCCCGGCCAATGCCGTCTGCTTGAGCGTGTAGTTGTTCTCGGCCGACTGCTGTTGCCAGTAGAGCTCGTCAAGCCGCTCCACTTGGGTATCGAGCGTGGTGGTGTCGGGGCGTACCAATACGCCCTCGGGCAAGCCCACGTCGGTGCAGAGGCGGTTGTTCAGTATCTTGTAGCCGTCCTCTACCTTTATATATTGCAGCCGCAGCGTCTCCAAGAGCAGTTCATAACGGGTGATGTCGTTCTTGAGCACCGTGCCCTGCTCGTAGCGGTTGCGCATGTCCTCCAACACCTGCTCGGCCAAGCCGATGTTCTTCTCCAACACTTGCAGCGTGTTGAGCGCCTTGTAGATGTCAAGGTACTCGCCCGTGATGAGGTAGCGCACCTCCTGCGCGTTGCGTTGCATGTCCAATTCCGCCATCTGCTGCCCCATCTTGCCCAATTGGATGCCGCTCTTCACGGCACCGCCCGAGTAGATCACTTGGCTTACCTTGAGCGCGAAGTTGGCGCCGAATTCGGGGATGTAGATGTTCATCAAGTTGGAGAAGTCGCGGTCGGTGATGATGCCCCGTCCGTTGTAGCTCAGTGCCAATTGCGAGGATATATCGGGCAGCCGACCCGCTTTCGACGAGGCCAACGCCTCGTCGGCCACCGTCTTGGCGGCACCATACACGCGGATGCTCTTGTTGTTCCCGTCGGCCAGCGTGTAAAGCTCGTCGAGGCTATAGACTTGTTCCTGCGCTTGAAGGGTGCCCAAGGCAGTGCTTGCCAACAGGAGTAGGATAGGGATGGTTCCATTTATTTTCATGATGTCTGTTTTATGCTGTTTTGGTTTATGCTGTCTCGTGGGGCTACTGCATTCTCCTCTTGGTATTGCAGCAACCGCGATACGATGATATAGGCCTGTTTCAATTTGGGCAAGGGGTTGCGCAAGCGGTCGAAGTGCGAGCAAAGCACGAGTATCAACACCGCCACGCCGAATACCACCGCCCGGCCGTAAAGCGACCGTAGTGCCGAAAGCACCGCATCGGTGGTGACCATGCCGAACGCGCCGGGCACGCTCATGTCGGCCACAGAACCGATG
>JAJPYP010000116.1 GCA_021204885.1 Prevotellaceae bacterium | reverse complement strand
CGCTGATCCAGATGGGCACGGCATCGCCTGTAAAGGGATTGATGGCGTAGCTGCCCGAGAAGACACCCGATACACGACGGTCGCTGATGCGGTCCCGCTCCGTGCGCTTCTTGGTGCGTTCCAAGTAAGCGTCCACATCGGCCTGTTGAGCCGGGGTGGTCACTTGGGCCACTAATTCACTTTCGGGTGCCAATACCATG
Source organism: Prevotellaceae bacterium (assembly GCA_021204885.1). The sequence continues at coordinate 12,189 of JAJPYP010000116.1, read as the reverse complement.
AAGGTAACGCCGAAGATGGTATCGGCGCGGGTGGTGAAGATGGTGAACTCCACGTCGCTCTCCTTCACTTTGAAGCGCATCTCGGTACCTTCGCTGCGGCCTATCCAGTTGCGTTGCGTCTCTTTCAGGGAGTCGGTCCAGTCGATGGTATCCAAACCGTCCAGCAGACGTTGTGCGTAGGCCGACACGCGCAGGCACCATTGGCGCATCTTTTTCTGTACGACCGGATAGCCGCCGCGCTGGCTCACGCCGTCCACCACTTCGTCGTTGGCCAATACGGTGCCTAATTGCGGACACCAGTTCACCATGGTCTCGCCCAAGTAGGCGATGCGGTAGTTCATCAACAACTGTTGGCGTTCTTTCTCGCTTTTGGCGTTCCACTCGTCGGCGGTGAAGCTCACCTCCTCGCTACAAGCCACGTCTAATCCGTCGGTTCCCGTGGTGGAGAAAGCTTCTATAAGCTCTTCTATGGGGCGTGCCTGACAACGTTTGTTGCAATAGTAGCTATTGAACATCTTCTGGAAAGCCCATTGGGTCCATTGGTAATACTCCGGCTCGCAGGTGCTCAGCTTGCGGCTCCAATCGAAGGAGAAGCCTATCTTGTCTAACTGCTCGCAGTAACGCTTGATATTGTGTTCGGTGGTGATGGCCGGGTGTTGTCCCGTCTGTATGGCATACTGTTCGGCGGGCAGTCCGTAGGCGTCGAAGCCCATCGGGTTCAATACGTTGAAGCCTTGCAGCCGCTTGTATCGGGCATAGATGTCCGAGGCGATGTAGCCCAACGGATGACCCACATGCAACCCCGCGCCACTGGGATAGGGGAACATGTTCAATACATAGTATTTGGGCTTCGTCGCGTCTTCCCTCACCCGGTAGATGCCGCTGTCGTTCCACCTTTGGTGCCACTTCTTTTCAATCTCCCTGAAATTATACTCCATACGATTCCTTCTTTATAGCTGGTTGAGAATATGATTTGTCCCTGTCGTGTCCGACTTTTTCGGGCGCAAAGTTACGTGTTTATTTTCAGATTAGCAGCGAAGTAAACTAAGAAATAAATAGCGTATATTTGCAACCTGTTTAACCAAGCAACGGCAAGATGGGAAAGGGCAATCATCTATGGCATGTGGTCGCCGTCTGTATATCGGGCGTGTGGGGCATCACCTATATCTCCACCAAGGTGCTTATCACAAGCGGGCTGATGCCACAGGAAATCTTCTTCCTGCGCTTCCTCATCGCCTATATAGGCATGTGGGCTTTCTCCCGTTCCCGTCTCTTTGCCGAGAGCTGGAAAGACGAGTTTTGGCTCTTGCTGGGCGGCATTACCGGCGGCTCTTTTTATTTCCTTGCCGAGAATACCGCATTGGGCATTACGTTAGCCACGAACGTGGCGTTCATCATCTGTACCGTGCCGCTCGTCACCGCCATCCTCTCCATTCTCTTTTATAAGCAGGAGCATGCCACGCGGGGCTTGATAGGGGGTTCCTTGCTGGCTTTATTGGGTGTGGCGTTGGTGGTGTATAACGGTAATTTCGTGTTGAAGATCTCTCCGCTCGGCGATTTCCTCACGTTGCTGGCCGCCTTTTCATGGGCTTTTTATAGCCTCATCATGCGGCGGCTCTTCGCCCGTTACACCACGGCGTTCATTACCCGCAAGATCTTCTTCTATGGCGTGCTCACCATCCTGCCCGCCTTTCTGTGGCACCCTTGGCAGTTTCCTTTAAGCGGCTTGCTGCGCCCCGTGGTCATCACGAACATCCTCTTCTTGGCCGTGCTGGCGTCGCTTGTCTGCTATGTGGTGTGGAACATGGTGTTGAAGCGGTTGGGTACCGTGCAAGCCTCCAACTACATCTATCTGAATCCCATCTTCACGCTCATCGGTTCCATGGTCATGATTGGGGAACGCCCCACGCCGGTGGCTCTTTTGGGCGCGGCGTTCATCCTATGCGGTGTCTATATTGCCGAGAAGAAGGGGTAGCGATTGATTGGTACGTTTGAAACGACAGATTTAAAACAAATATAGGAAGTTATGAAAACAAGGAAGAATGTGATTGGGTTATTGGCCGTGGTCGCCACCATAATGATGGTCGACATGGCCTTTGTCTCTTGTAAAGGGAACGATACCGCCGCCGCTACGGAGCAGGCGGTCATCGAGAACATCATGACACGTACCAGTATCCGTGCTTATACGGACCAGCCTGTGGAGAAAGAGAAGGTGGAGCAGTTGCTCAAGGCGGCTATGGCGGCTCCTACAGCCGGCAACAAACAGCCGTGGCGTTTCGTGGTCATCGAGGAGAAGGCCTTATTAGGTGCCGTCTCCACGGAGATACACACCGCCGGTATGGTAGAGAAGGCACCGCTGGCCATCGTGGTTTGCGGCGACATGAACGAGACCTTCCCCGACGAAGGGCTGGATTATTGGGTGGAGGACGCTTCCGCCGCTACCGAGAACTTGCTGTTGGCCGCACACGCCATGGGCTTGGGTGCCGTGTGGTGCGGCATCTATCCCCTTTCAGAGCGGGTCAATTTCTTGAAGCGGTTGTTGAAGCTGCCCACGGACATCGTACCGCTCGGCATTGTCCCGGTGGGTTATCCTGCCGAAGACCCCACACCCAAAGACAAGTGGAAACCGGAGAACATCCATTACAATACTTGGGGCGCGGCAGCACTTCCGCCAACGGTTCCATGACGAACGCGCGTTCTAACATGAGCGGATGCGGCAGTCGCAGTCGCGGTGTGTCGAGGGTGACGGGCGTGCCGTCGTCGTCCGTGGCCATGAGCAGGTCAATGTCTATCGTGCGGTCTTGGTAACCGTGTTCCGTGGATTTGGCGGTGCGTCCCATTTCCCGCTCGATGGCTTGGGTAATCTCCAACACGGATAGTGGCCGAAGCTTGGTATTTACACGGCAAGCGGCGTTCAAGAAGCTGTTCGGGGAGTCGAATCCCCATGGTGCCGTGACGTGAAAGGCGGACAGGGAGACGACGTTCCCTATCCGCCTTTCTATTTGCTGTACGGCAAGCCGCAAGTTCTGCGCCTTGTCGCCGAGGTTGCTGCCCAAGCCAAGATATAGTTGCATGCGAAAGGCGCGGCCGGCTATTTGTCGATGATGAGCATGGCGTCGCCGTAGGTACCGAAACGGTAATCCTCCTTCAAGGCCACCTCGTAGGCCTTCATCACCTCTTCATATCCGCCGAAGGCGGCCACGATCATGAGCAACGTGGAGAGCGGCATCTGGAAGTTGGCCACCATGGCGTTGGCCACCGAGAAGTCGTAGGGCGGGAAGATGAACTTGTTGGTCCAGCCGTTATACGCCTTCAAGTGTCCGTCCGTGCTGACGGTGCTTTCAATGGCCCGCATCACCGTGGTGCCCACGGCGCACACCTGTTTGTTCAGGTCTTTGGCACGGTTTACTGTTTTTACGGCTTCCTCACTCACGATCATCTGTTCGGAGTCGGTCTTGTGTTTGGTCAAGTCCTCCACGTCGATGTCGCGGAAGTTGCCCAAGCCGGCATGGAGCGTGATGAAGGCGAAGTCGATGCCTTTGATCTCCATCCTTTTCATCAGCTCACGGCTGAAGTGCAAGCTGGCGGTGGGCGCGGTTACCGCCCCTTCGTTGCGGGCGAAGATAGACTGGAAACGTTCCGCGTCTTCGGGTTCCACCGGACGGTTGATGATGCTGTGGGGCAGCGGTGTCTCCCCCAACGCATAGAGTGCCTTCTTGAACTCGTCGTGCGGGCCGTCATACAGGAAGCGCAGGGTGCGGCCGCGCGAGGTGGTGTTGTCGATCACTTCGGCCACCATCGAGTCGTCCTCGCCGAAATAGAGCTTGTTGCCGATGCGTATCTTGCGGGCAGGGTCTACCAGCACGTCCCATAAGCGCAGCTCTTCATTGAGCTCGCGCAGCAGGAACACCTCGATGCGGGCGCCGGTCTTCTCCTTGTTGCCGTAGAGCCGCGCGGGGAATACCTTCGTGTCGTTGAAGATAAAAACATCCTTGTCGTCAAAGTAGTCTAATATCTCCTTGAACATGCGGTGTTCTATCTTGCCGGTTTTACGATGCAGTACCATCAGGCGCGACTCGTCGCGGTAATGGGTGGGGTGCAGGGCGATTTTCTCTTCGGGGAGCTTGAATTTAAATTGGGAGAGCTTCATATCAGTCGGAAGTTATAGGTTGTGTGTTGTTTGTATTGTCTTTGCCGTTGTCGGCGCTTTCGATTTCCTGTGCCGCTATCCACGTCTTGAACTCGAGCGGGTCAAGGCAATCCTCAAGGCGCACGTTCCCCACGCGGACACGTTCCAACGCCGTGAGGTGGGCGCCGCTTTCAAGGGCCAAGCCGATGTCACGCGCCAAGGCACGGATATAGGTACCTTTGCTGCAAGTCACCCGAATGGTTATCTCCTCGGGCAGGTTACAGGCGAGCAACGTCAGCTCCTCAATGAACAATGTCTTGGGCTCGAGCGTCACCTCCTTGCCTTTACGGGCCAAGTCGTAGGCACGTTTGCCCTTCACCATGCAGGCCGAGAAGGCGGGCGGTACCTGTCGTATCTCGCCCTTGAACTTCTGCAACGTCTCCTCCACCATTTCACGGGTGATGTGGTCGGTGGGATAGACGCCGTCTATCTCGTGTTCCAAGTCGAACGAGGGAGTGGTCGCGCCCAAACGCAGGGTGGCCACGTAGGTCTTCGTGCCGCGTTGCAGCTCCTCTATCCGCTTGGTGGCCTTGCCGGTGCAGAGCACCATCACCCCCGTGGCAAGCGGGTCGAGCGTGCCGGCGTGTCCCACCTTCAGCTTCTTGATGCCCAAGCGGCGGCACAAGTGGTAACGCACGTGGTTCACCAACTTGAACGAAGTCCAGCCCAGCGGCTTGTTGAAGCAGAGTATCTCGCCCTCTTGGAAATCCATCGACATACCGGATTATTCGTTGTATAGACACTCGTTATACTATTTCCAAGGAATGCCCCGTGAGCAGCAAGACAAGAATCAAGCCCCCCACGAGGATGCGGTACCAACCGAATGCCTTGAACCCGTATTTGGTGACGTAGCTGATGAAGAAGCGGATGGCCAACAACGCCACCACAAACGCCACCACATTGCCTGTTATCAATGCCGTGAGGTTGGCCGCCAACACGTGGGTGCCCCCGTCAAGCAAGAGCTTCAACAGTTTATAGGCGGTGGCGGCGAACATGGTGGGCACGGCAAGGAAGAAGGAGAACTCGGCCGCCCGCTTGCGTGTGAGCCGTTGCGCCATGCCGCCCACGATGGTGGCCATGGAGCGCGATACACCCGGTATCATGGCGATGCACTGGAAAAGACCGATGCGGAAAGCCCGCTTCTGGGTGAGTTCCGTCTCTTCGCTTCCCTTGGAGAAGAGCTTGTCGCAGAAGAGCATGAACACGCCGCCCAGCACTAACATCACCGCCACCACCGGCACGCTCTCCAAGAGTTCGTCAATCTTGTCGCTTAGTAAGAAGCCCAATACGGCGGCGGGAATGAACGCCACGAGCAGCTTCCAGTAGAAGTCGAACTTGTTGAGGAACCTTCGCAAGGCCGACGCGCCTTGGGGCGCTGGCTTGCGGTTCAGGCGGAAGAAGCGTTTCCAATACAGGCAAACCACCGAAAGGATGGCGCCGAACTGTATAATCACGATAAATGCCTTGACAAACTCCGTGCTCTCCACGCCCAGCAGGTTTTGGGTAATGATCATGTGTCCCGTAGAAGAGACGGGCAAGAACTCCGTCAATCCCTCCACAATGGCGATGACAATGGTTTGCCAAGCAGTCAAATCTCCCATGTCGGTCTTGTTTTGAATGAAACGATGATTAGTGTTTGTTATCCCCTTTGGGCTTGCGCAGCACGGCGTATATCATGAACAGGAAGCCCGCCAAGCAGACAATCGGCGCCACGCGGATGCGCCTTACGCTGAATATGTCGGGCTCGAACTTGTCCACGGAGGAACCCGGTCCTGTCATGAGCAGGAAACCTATGATGACTACCGCCATGCCGATGGCAAGGAGGATGAAATTACGCTTGTCGAATGCCAACTTCTTTCTTTCCATGCTGTGTTCCTTTTTAAGGCTATACCTATTATATTATATATAGTAGAGGGTGCCCGCTTTCATCTTCAAATACTTGTTGATGGAGAAGAGCGTGCACATCCACGTTATCAACACCCCGAAGAGCAGTACCGCTATCGACACCAATACCATCACCCCCGGCGTGATGACCTTGATGAGCTGCGGCTCGTAAGACACCAACCACGAAGCCCCTGCCCACAGCAGCGCGTCGGCGATGAAAGCCGCGAGCACGCCGATGCCGAAGTTGCGCCGCAAGAAGGGGCGGCGTATGAAACCCCAGCTGGCGCCCACCAATTTCATGGTGTGGATAAGGAAGCGCTTGGCGTAGATGGTCAACCGGATGGTGTTGTTTATCAAGGCGAAGGAGATGAACGTGAGGATGACCGCCAGCCCCAAGAGCATCAAGCTGATGTTGCGTATGTTCTCGTTCACGGCATCTATCAACTCCTTTTGGTAGAGTATCTCCTGTATGTTGTTGTTCTTCTTGATGAGCTGTTCTATCTTGGCGATGCTGTCTGAATTGGCATACTCGGAATAGAGCTTGATCTCTAAGGAGGCGCTGAACGGGTTGTAGCCCAAGAACTCTTCCGGGTCGGTGCCCATCGCCTCGGTCTGTTCTTGCAAGGCCTGTTTCTTGGAGATGTATTGCGACTGCTTCACGAAAGGCTCGCCGTCGAGCCGCTTCTGCATGTTCAGTATGTCGGCCTCTTTCATGTCGTCGCTGATAAGGATGGAGAAGCTGATGTTCTCCTTCACGTAGACCGACAGGTTGTGGGCCGCCAATACCATGAAGACCACCAAGCCCAAGAGCAGCAACACCAAGGTGGTGCTGATGCTGGAGGTGACGAATTGCAGGCCGAAGCGCGGTGTGGACTTTTTCTTGCTCATTTCTTCTTTCTGAATACGTACATCATGGAACTGCTTCGTTCTTTCCTGACCAAGGTGTGCAGCCAGGCCGAAATGCCCGTGCCCATGCCCCGCAAGAAGGCGTTGGCATGGCGGCTATACTTCTCGGAGAGCAGGGCCATATAGAAAGCGTCGAAAGGCATGGGGTAGCGTTCGGCCAAGATGAAGCCATGCTTGGCGCCGAAACGCTGGATGGTGGCCGGCGTGAAGTGCCACAAGTGGCGGGGCACGTCGTAGGCCGCCCAGTAGGCGCCGTATTTCCGTGCGTCGTACGAGGAGCAGTTGGGCACGGCCACGATAAGCACGCCCTTCTGTGTCAAGAGTTCATGCAGTTTCTCCCACACCTTGTCTAACGGTTCCAAGTGTTCCAGCACGTGCCATAGCGTGATCACGTCGAAGCTTCCCGGCTGATAACTCCAAAGCGCCGATGCCGGCTTCACTTCCAAGCCGAAGCGTTCCTTGGCGAAAGCCCGCGCCCCGTCGTTCTTCTCGGTGGCTTCCACCTGCCAGCCACGGCGCTTCATGGTGTCGGCAAAGTAACCGGTCCCCGTGCCCACGTCAAGCAGGCATCCCCCTTTGCGGTGTGCCTCGCGGTCTACCAAGCGGGCCTTGCGCCCTAACATATAGCCACGCACCCAGTGGTAAAGGGTGTTCACCAAGCCCTTGCGCGTGTCAGAGTGGGAGATGTAGTCGGGAGTGGCGTAATAGCGGTCTATCTCGCTCTCCACGGGGAAATCCTGTGTAAAGAGGAAATGGCACTCCTTGCACCCGCACAGATGGAACATCTCGCCCGAAGCGCAATGGTCCACGCACGTGAGCATGCGTTCTAAAGAGGTGCTGCCACAAAGCGGGCAAGTTGTGATGGTATGTCTATCCATTGCGTATTCCGACCGACAAGGAGGTGCCGCCTTGACGGCGGGCCACATAATGCCATAATTTGGTGCAAAATAACAAATAAAAAGTGATTTATGGGGCTTTCGTTAAGGAGATTTAATATCTCGAGTGGCCGATGGCGGCATCCGCGCTTCCCAATCCTTGTTTTTACCGCTTCTTATTCACCTCTCCTGACGATAGTATGGCATGGTTCCTGTCGAAGCGCTTGAACAAGGTGTGCCGAAGCGCTTGAACAGGGTGTGCCGAAGCGCTTGAACAGGGTGTGCTGAAGCGCTTGAACAGGGTGTGCTGAAGCGCTTGAACAGGGTGAATGGAAGCACTTGCATTCAGTGAATCGAAGCGCTTGAATTCAGTGAGTCGAAGCGCTTGAATTCAGTGTATCGAAGCGCTTCGATAGACTTGCGGTTCCCAAAGCAGCCGGCTACGCTTGTTCTGCGAGGGGAACGCCTTTCAACGTGGCAGGTCCCGCTTCGGTAATATGCAGCTTCACCGTCTCTCCTATATGGTGCGTGCCACGGTCGAACACCACCACGCGGTTCTGCCGGGTGCGGCCGAAGAGCTGGTCGCGGCTGCGCTTGCTCGTGCCTTCTATGAGTACCTCGTATGTCTTGCCCACGCAGCGGGCGTTCGATTGGGCCGACAGGCGGTTCTGCAAGGCGATGATCTCGTTCAAGCGGGCTATCTTCACCGCTTCGGGAATGTCGTCGGGCAGGTGCCGCGAAGCGAAAGTGCCGGGGCGTTCGGAGTATTTGAACATGAAGGCCGAGTCAAATCCGCATGCCTCCATTAGGGAGAGCGTATCCCGGTGGTCGGCTTCCGTCTCGCTGTGGAAACCGCAGAAGATGTCGGTGGAGAGGCCGCAGTCGGGGATGATGCGGCGTATGGCTTCCACCCGCTCCAAGTACCAAGCGCGGGTGTATTTACGGTTCATCAGCTGCAAGATGCGGTCGCTGCCGCTTTGTACGGGCAAGTGGATGTGACGGCACACGTTGGGCGTGTCGGCTATCACCCGCAAGGTCTCGTCGCTCATGTCCTTGGGGTGCGAGGTGGTGAAGCGCACGCGCATGCCGGGAGCCGCTTCGGCCACCGTGCGCAGCAACGTGGGGAAGGTGATGACCTTGCCGCCCGGTTGTTCCAAACGGTAAGAGTTGACGTTCTGCCCCAAGAGCGTCACCTCTTTATATCCTTTGGCGGCTAAATCGGCCACCTCGTTCAAGATGCTCTCCACGTCGCGGCTGCGCTCGCGTCCGCGCGTGTAGGGAACGATGCAGTAGGTGCAGAAGTTGTTGCAACCGCGCATGATGGAGACAAAGCCCGACACGCGGCCTCCGCAGATGCGCGAGGGAATGATGTCGCGGTAGGTCTCCGTGGTAGAGAGCGTCACGTTCATGGCCTTCTCGCCCGCCTCTACCGAAGCGATGAGTTCGGGCAGCGTCAGGTAAGCGTCGGGCCCGGCTACCAAGTCCACGTGGTAGTTGTCAATCAATTCCGCCTTTACCCGCTCGGCCATGCACCCCAACACGCCCACAATGAGCTTGCGCTTCTTCTTCAGGGTATGCAAGGCGGCAAGGCGGTTGAGGATCTTCTGCTCGGCGTTGTCGCGTACGGAGCAGGTGTTCAAGAACACGGCATCGGCCTCGTCTATAGTGTCCACCACGTCATAGCCCGCCATTTGCATCACGGAGGCTATCACTTCGCTGTCGGCCACGTTCATTTGGCAACCGTAGGTCTCTATAAACAGCTTCTTGTCGTTTGTGGCGGTTGCAGGAGCGCAACCTGTATCCCTGTTCTTCTCCATCGCTTTGCGTCAATCGGGTTATCGTATAGGTTAGCGGGAGGGGCCGTTTGGCGCCACATGCGGTCAAGCCGCTCCCGTTTCTTCTGCAAAGATACGCTTTCACCCTTAATTAGGCCGATATGCACAACGAAAAATAACGTATAAGGGGATTGTGGCGGTTGTATATCCTAATTAATGTTAATCGGAGGACATTTTAGGTGGCAAAGCTTGCGGGTATTAGAATTAATGCACACCTTTGCATCGAAAGAAACTTTAGATTTTTTCATAGTTAAGGTTTAGGTTAAAAATAAAGGGTAGCTGTGAAGCTGCCCTTTTTTCAAGCCTGTTTGTTTGCAAGAACTGATTAGTTTAATGACTTTGGATAATAAAAGCGTATGGGAGGTATCTTCTATTTTTTAGTGATTGCGGCCATTCTTGTCATCTCTTATTCCCGACAAGCGAAGCGGTCCAAAGGGACGCCGCAACAGCCCGACTACTCGCCCGACGGGGATCTTCCGCAGCGCGGAAGCGGTAGCGGCCACCCATACCCGGAAGCGCTTCCCCCTTTCCTGCAACCGGCCAAGCCGGCTCCCAAGAAATATATGACGACTTTACATACCGACACCGCCACGCGGCGTGTCTATACGCCGGTCAAGCCGGCAAGCGATGGCCTTACACGCAGGTCGGCTTCCGCCGTGCCGCCACAGCAACAGGCCACGCCGCAGTCGCCCTACGCTTTCCATTCGGTGGAAGAGGTGCGGCGTGCCTTCATTTGGATGGAGATACTCCAGCGCAAGTATTGATATGACAGGAAGCGAATACTTGGACTGTTGAAAGGCATCGAAGATGAAAGAACTATTGGTAGTATAACCTAATAACTGAATAAGACAATGGCATTTAATTACATTACGGCAGCAGAAGCTGCAAGTCTCGTCAAGCACGGCCAGAACATCGGCTTGAGCGGGTTCACGCCCGCGGGTACAGCCAAGGCCGTATCGGCCGAATTGGCGAAAAGGGCAGAAGAGGAACATGCGAAAGGGAATCCTTTCCAGATGGGTGTCTTTACCGGTGCCTCTACCGGTGAGTCGTGCGACGGCATCTTGGCCAAGGCGAAAGCCATCCGTTACCGCGCCCCATATACCACGAACCAAGGCTTCCGCAAGGCGGTGAACAACGGTGAGATTGCCTACAACGATATCCACTTGTCGCAAATGGCGCAGGAGTTGCGTTACGGCTTCATGGGCAAGGTAGACTTGGCCATCATTGAAGCCTGTGAGCTCACGCCCGACGGCAAGCTCTACCTTACCGCAGCCGGCGGCATCTCTCCTACCCTGTGCCGCATAGCCGACAAGATTGTGGTGGAGCTGAACGCCGCCCACAGCAAGAACGGCATGGGCCTGCACGATGTCTATGAACTGCTCGACCCTCCTTACCGCCGCGATATTCCCATCTACAAGCCCAGCGACCGCATCGGCGTGCCTTACATACAGGTAGACCCGAAGAAGATTGTGGGTGTGGTAGAGACCGATTGGCCCGATGAGGCACGTCACTTCAGCAGTGCCGACCCCATCACCGACCAGATAGGCGAGAATGTGGCCGACTTCCTTGCCGCCGACATGAAGCGGGGCATCATACCGCCCACTTTCCTGCCGCTGCAATCGGGTGTGGGCAACATCGCCAACGCCGTATTAGGTGCCTTGGGAAGTGAAAAGACCATTCCGCCCTTCGAGATGTTCACCGAGGTGTTGCAGGATGCCGTCGTGGCCTTGATACGCAAGGGACGTGTCAAGTTCGGCAGCACTTGCTCGCTCACCGTGACCAACGAATGCCTCAACGGCATCTACGAGGACATCGACTTCTTCCGCGACAAATTGGTGCTCCGTCCGTCGGAAATCTCCAACAGCCCCGAATTGATTCGCCGTTTGGGCGTCATCTCCATCAATACCGCCATCGAAGCCGATATTTACGGCAACGTGAACTCCACCCATATCACCGGTACCAAGATGATGAACGGCGTGGGCGGTTCGGGCGACTTCACCCGCAATGCCTACATCTCCATCTTCACCTGTCCTTCGGTGGCGAAAGAGGGGAAGATCAGCGCCATTGTTCCTTTCGCTTCGCATGTGGACCACACGGAACACGACGTGAACATCATCGTTACCGAGCAGGGCGTGGCCGACTTGCGTGGCAAAGGGCCCAAGGACGCGATGCCGCCAAGCAGGTGATACTGGACAATCCCGAACTGGCCGAAGAACTCGAAGGGCTTATCTTCGCGGAGCTGAAGAAAGAGAAAAAATAAGCCGGGAGGGCAAAGCCGCGCCCCGGCAGACGGGGGAATATTCCATGGGATGAAAGCGGCATTTCCGCCCTTTTCATCGGAAACATACTGATAAAACAAGGGGCTGTGTCATTTTGATACAGCCCCTTGTTTTATGCTTGCTATCTTTGGTAGATGCGGTGCGCTTGCCGGTGCTTCAAGCGAATTTGCTCCAGTCGATGTTCCGCATGTCGCCGCTACGCAGGAACTCCGTGTGCATGG
>JAJPYP010000120.1:5487-12663 GCA_021204885.1 Prevotellaceae bacterium | reverse complement strand
ATATATTTATCGGCTTATATCGAACTCACGTTATATTAAAACTACATACCATGATTGCTGTAGAAAGAAGGAATTTATACAATCAATTCTTAAAGGAATTTCCATTGGAAACGCTTGGCGAGATGCCTTTGGAGAAGTACACGAATCTTAATAAAACAGACTCGTTCTGTTACTGGTTGGAAAGTAAGACCGACTATTTGGGATCAATATGGGGCGGTTCATCTTTTAAATTTGGGATTTACAAGTATGACCATACGCCAACAGATAAGAAGAAAATGCAATGGGATAACGATTATGCTTGGTACAGGAAATTTGGCAAGCCTACAGCCCAAGAGGCTTATACCGCTGTGCGCGACGCAGTAATTGAAATTGCCACTTGTGCACGTAACCGAGATTTAACCGTCATCGATAAAATAGATACGTTTGGAGAGGTAGTTAAATGGAAAATTGCTTTTCTCTACTCAAATGAACAGTTAATCCCCATGTACAATCGGAATATGTTAGAGAAAGCAGCCATACATTATGGTTTGGCAGACCCACATAGTATGGCGATATCAGACATCCAGCGTTATCTATATGATAAGAAAGGCAAGAAAGATTTATATGAATTCTATGAAGAACTACTAAACTTATTCAGACGGACATGGATTTTCACTCCCGGTAAGAGAGCATGTAATTGGGACGAATGTGTGAAAAGCGGCAGAATGTATTTGGGATGGGACAAGTTAGACGCTTTGAGTAATTATGCCGGTCAACAAGACATAAGCAACCATATAGCGGAGATTTACGGAAACGGAAACGAGTACACCAATGACAGCTATTCGCCTTGTGCGTTTTATTATGATATGAGACCTGATGATGTAGTTTACGCCCTTAATGAAGATAACTGCCTCATCGGGCAAGGTACAGTGTCGAGCAGATACCAGTATTACACCAGTAGAAAAGCATTTAAACACGGCAAAAAAGTGAATTGGGAGAAAGTAGGAGAATGGACATGTGAACAACCCCCAATGGAACTAAAGACATTGACGGATTTGACTCCTTATCCGGAATATATAAAGAGCCTGAATGACTTGCTCGATGACAACCCTACCCCACAGCCAGGCGAGTCTTCCTACGGCAAAGACGAATTCCTTCGTGAAGTATTCATGACCGAAAAGGAGTATGATACCTTGCAACAGCTTGTCAAGACCAAGAAGAACGTTATACTGCAAGGGGCGCCCGGTGTGGGCAAGACATTCTGCGCACGCCGCTTGGCACAAGCCATGACAGGCAAAAAAGACAACAGCCGCATTGAACTGATCCAGTTTCACCAAAACTATGCATACGAAGACTTCGTAATGGGTTACAAGCCGGCCGGCAATACCTTTGAATTGAAGGAGGGTGTGTTCTACCGTTTCTGCAAGCGTGCCTATAGCGACCCGGACCATGCCTACTTCTTCATTATCGATGAAATAAACCGGGGAAACCTCTCGAAGATATTCGGCGAATTGCTCATGCTTATAGAAAACGATTACCGTGGGGAAGCGGTTACTTTAGCCTATCGGGACGAGCGTTTCTCCGTTCCTCAAAACCTCTATATCATCGGCATGATGAACACTGCCGACCGCAGCCTTGCCTTGATAGATTACGCCCTGCGCCGCCGGTTCAGCTTCTATGAGATGCATCCCAGCTTCGACACCGATGGCTTCAAGGCCTACCTGAAAGAGAAAAACAATGCACGGTTGAACGAACTTGTAGAGCTGTTGAAAGAGTTGAACAAAGACATTGCCGAAGACGCCTCCTTAGGCAGCGGCTTCGAGATAGGACACAGCTACCTGTGCACGGAAAAAGCCGTTACCGACAAGTGGTTGGAAGCGGTGGTGAAATATGACATCCTGCCGATGTTGCAAGAGTATTGGTTCGACAACCCCAAAGAAGTGGGCAAATGGGCGGAGAAATTCAACGGCATTTTCCATGACTAAGGACAAAAGCATACTCATACGCAACATCTACTACATGTTGTCCTACGCTTTCTCGGTGTTGCAGAAGAGGAACTACGAGTATATTGCCGGAGAAACGTTCGAGCACATCCACGACCTCTTTGCAGAAATACTCTACAAAGGCGTCTCCTCGCAACTGAAACGCGGGCTGCACCGTGAGTATGTGGAGCACACAGAAAGTCTCCCTACACTGAAAGGGCGGCTTGACATGCGTGGCACCATCGGGAACAAGATGTGTTGCCGTAATGAATTGGGATGTGTGTATGATGAATTCTCAGAGAATAACCTGCTCAACCGCATATTGAAAACCACCCTTACGCTTATGCTGCGCGAGCCGGCTGTGGACAGTGCCAGAAGAGCGCGGCTGCGACAACTTTTACCGTATTTCAAGGAAGTGGGCCAGACAGACATTCACCGCATACCCTGGGATAGATTGGTTTACCACCGCGACGACCAAGCCTACGCCATGCTGATGAACGTGTGCCGCTTCATCATCGATAACATGCTCCTCACCACCGAAAGCGGTACTTACCGTATGGCCGCTTTCCGCGACGAGCAAATGAACCACCTGTTTGAACACTTCGTGCTGGCTTTCTACCGCACCCACCACAAAGCACTCTCCCCCAATGCGGACAAGATACCATGGAACATCACCGGAGAGACCAAAGGTACGAAATCCCTGCCGGCGATGCAGAGCGACATTGTGTTGCACGGAACGGGAAAAGCGCTCATCATCGACACGAAATACTATGGCAGCACCATGCAACAACACTACGACAAACACACCGTCCACTCACACAACCTATACCAGATATTCACTTACGTGAAAAACATGGACGTGGAGAACAGCGGCAACGCAAGCGGCATATTGCTTTACGCCAAGACCGACGAGGAGATTACCCCCGATGTCGATGCTATCATCGGCAAAAGCCGCATCATGGTGAAAACACTTGACTTAAATACAGACTTTAATGCCATCAAGGAGCAACTCGACGCGATAGCCGCCTGCATCGACTATTAAAGCCACGCTTCAACGTTGTGAATGGCTTGATACAATGTCCAAAAGAATTCTTCAAGAGCGATGATTATCTCTCCATTCACGATCTATATAATTGTTTGTTCGTTGATAGATAATCAACGAATTGTATGATGGTAAACGGACGTATGATTTCATTATATCTAAATTTGACATATCCAATCTGATTATATGAATCAATGAAAATAGATGGCGCGACAAACATACATTGAGCATCATCCAACATGGCGGTATCTTTAAAGTCTTTCAGATGCCTCTCAATAGGCCATATCTCCATCATTGTTTGTGTCCGCCCTTCCGCCATTGTCACCTCTACAAGAATACCGTTGGAGTGCTCGTAACACTCAATATCACCCTTGTTCCCGCCCGCAGTTGACGTTGGCAATCCCTCATCGTCACAACTATAATTCGGCACCACAACTACTTCCGGCAGTTTTGACTTAATTGCGATAGCTGTCAGAAATTCAAGTCTTGCAGGTTGTGGCAAGAACCTGAGAACATCATCTTTTGACGGCAAGCGCTTGCTAAGATTCACCAATTCTTTCTTGATAGTGTTCCAGTCATATACAGAAATCCATTTCTTTAACTTCTCGGCGGCATCTGTCTTTGATATGGCGGCGGCTAAAATATCAAACAGTTTGGTGTCAATCTTTGACATGTACTCGAAATAAGCTCGTTCATCGGTGTATTTCTGATATGTAGCATACTTTTTGAGTATATAGTCTACTTCCTCGTCAGCATTATGATTTATGTCAATGAAGCGTCCGCCACCCCGAAAGGAGATAAGACCGGTCATCCTCATTTTCCTTATATAATCATCCGGGTATTCAGAAACGATACTTTTTAACTTGAATGTCTTAAAACCACCAAGAATCTCATTGATGCATATATCTTGAATAACTTCCGGCGAAGGAGTGTATTTATATTCCTTCCTTAATTGTTTTATCCTTTCGTAAAGTAGTGCCGCGTCATTATTTTTCCAAAAGATAAAAAGAGGCAGTTCTTTATAAGACACTCCACAGTTGTTATATTCATCATCAGCGTTTAACAGCCTTATCACCTGCAATAGCAATATCAGTGGAATATTGTCATTAAGTTCACGTATAAACGGGTTGCACCTCTGTTGTCTGGACATAGCCTGCAAAAAAGCCTTTTGCTCATATTCAGGGTGGACAACCTCCCTTGAAACAATACCATTGTCAATCTTTATTTCCACGCTTTGGGCAAGTTTATCGCCTGTCTGGGAAAAATGTATCTTCTCTCCCATGTTGTAATAGACAAATCCCAACGTTTTCATAAGCAAGAACTGCGTATTGAACCGTGTCTGCCAACCACGGTTGAAACCGGCATCTTTATGCCCTTTAATTCCGGGATTTTTAAGAGGGTCGTTCAAGTCGTAGATCTCTTTAGTTTCACTGTCGGTCAAGGCAATATCCCCCAATTCTCCTCTATTTGTATCAGCCCATTTCTTTTTAACCGATTCCGGATAGAGAACCGGGCGGTAAAGTCCAATCTTGAAGACTTCCCTTTCAAAAGCCTCTATCGTACTGTCCGTCAATAATTGATTGTCGAATTTTTTTAATATGTGCATGAAATCCTTATACCTTTCAGGATTTCTGACGGTCGTAGTATAAAGCAATGGCTTATACTCAGGGGCTCTCATTTTACGCTTTTGAACCTTTTCCCCCTCACTCAAGTTTTCTTTTTGCTTTCTGTCAACCATATCCGTCAATAATTAGTTATAAGAACTTCATTAAATTGTTTTATCGTGTTGTCATGATAACTAATATAATTACTTTTTATAGGATAGCTGTTATATTGTCGAGCCCATGACAAAAAAGAATCGTTTGTCTTACCCTTGTAATGTGTCACATTGGAAATGGCGAACTTTACATTCATGCCGTTCATCCTGTCAAGGAATGAAAGCAAGTCCGCTTCCGTATCCTCGTTCCACAATTTATTATACTCACTGAAGGTAATTAAATAGGGAGGGTCGAGATATACGAAATCATCTTCCTGCCAATTTATATCGTTCAAAAATGTACGAAAATCCTCATTAAACCACTTGGGCTGTTTTACGCTCACAATCTCAAAATATCTTTTCAAAGCATCGTAGACGTTTTTATTGAAATCGACATTGCCTACCGGCAAATTGAAATCGTTAAACCTGTTAAAGCGCAACATCCTGTTAAATCCATATATAAGTAATATGTACAGAACAGAAATGTCGCTCCTGTCTGATTGATTGTAATCTGTCCTAAGTTTTATGTAAGCGTTCTTATTGTATTTGGCAAAATAGGTCTTGGGGTATCGCGTTTTCAACTCAACAGGAACGATATCATTGTGGAATGAGCATGAGAGACCATAATCATCGATAATGTTGAATAGATTCTCAAAAAAAAGATCAGACTTTCTCGACTGATTGCACAAATATTTGTGCAATGCAATGACATAGCTGTCAATATCATTAAGAATGAACTCTCTTGCATCAACATTCAAGAATACAGACCCACCACCCACAAAAGGCTCTACAAACCTTCCTATCTTGTCAGGAAAGTGTGTCTTTATCTCTTTTATCAGTTTATATTTATCTCCAACGTAAAAGAGAGGTGAGCGATTTATCCCGTTTTGTATCATCGATTTTGGTGACAAATAAAAATTCTTTATGGTCCTCGAAGCTTGTTTTTCCGGCATTGAAGAACTGGTGTTGGTGTTCGTATATTGTCGTGGTCCCGCAACTGTCAAGAATCTGCTTTATCTCACTGAGACGTATCTTGTTTTTCGAAGAACTGCTCTTTGAATTGTATGTATTGTTGTATGATACGACTACCACCTTGGCATCGATGGAAAAGACAAGATCCTCAAATGCGTCCACAGCCTTCGAGGTGCAATAGAGGCTCATGTTTTCCGGCTTGGGCTTTAACGCCACGCCATAAAGTTCGGGCATATTCCATTTGACGAGTGTCTCATATACGTGATAGAAACGACAGTATTGTCGTGAATTGTAAGGAGGATCCAAGTATACGACATCAACCTTAATCTTTTTGGCCAGCTCATTGGCATCCTCCCGATATATCTCAACATTGTCAAAAGAACGGGCATTGACCAACCTAAAGGAAAACTCCTGCGGCTTTATTGTCTTCTTTATATAAGCATCATAGTGCCCGACGGTATTTGCCACGCGGTCTATGCTGTAAATCAATGATGCAAGCAATATGTTAAACTCTTTTTCTGTCAAGGAGAACTTTCTGTTTTCTATATCCTGTCTCACATACCCTATCATTTTCGCCACGTCATTCGAAAAGAACTTACCCCCATAATTCTTTGAAAACCAGTTCTCGTCCACTTCCTCGGGTTTTAACGCATTATATTCATCCAAAATACGGCATAGTTTGTCCCTGTTCCAATCGCCTTTTCCGAAGAATGCATCATAAATCACGTTATTTGACAGGAGCGTGTCGTTTATTATCACCTTGTCATAAATATCTAAAGCTCTGTTAGCCACAGAGCCCGTTCCCGAAAAAATATCACAGAAAGTGTGGGCATCAGGAGACTCAATTCTTACCACACCCATTATCCAGTCAATAAGTTTCGCCTTACTTCCAATATAACGGCGACTTTCCAATTTGTATGGATTGTAAAAAGAAGTCCCATCAAATAAAGATCTCTGGCAGTACGCGGCACCTGTTGATTCTGAAACAACCTTGCCTTCGTTCTGAACATTCCATTTTACAGCCTCGTCGCTTATGTGTTGAGCCAACAACCATTCCGGATCTTGTTGGTACAATGTGGCAAATTTCACTATCTTTTCCCAATCGGGCACCTCGCGGCCCGACTCAATATCTTCAAGGGTGTCCGGTGAAATGCCAACGCTATTATAAATCTGTTCACACTCAATGCCGCTTGCAAGTCTGAGCTGTTTTAGTTTATTCCCAAAAGTATTGCTTCTTGTACACATTTCAAATTGCTCAAATACAAAAACTGTTTGTACGATAGAAAAAAGTTGCATTTCATGCGACAATTTCCCGCCATGGCAGTATTCAAGCAAGCTTGCACTGCTCATTTGGCTTAACGAAATCGTTGCATTTCATGCGACAATTTCTCGCCATGGCAGTATTCAAGCAAGCTTGCACTGCTCATTTGGCTTAACGAAATCGT
>JAJPYP010000120.1:0-5387 GCA_021204885.1 Prevotellaceae bacterium | reverse complement strand
TCCTTTATCCTAATGCGAGTTCGATATAAGCTTATAATATATCATTAAAAATTAGGAACATAACAGTAAAACCATTAAAACTTATATTGTCCGATTATATGTTTTTAAACGATTAAAGTCATGTTCACTGTGTCCAAAGATACAGAAATTTATTGTATGGAAAGATGATTTTCGCAAATAATTTGCGTAACAGCAGGAGAAATACACAGTCCCATACAGGAAGAACAAACACCCCGACAATCCGGAATTTCCCATTTTTATCCAAAAATATATACATTTGTGTCAATAATAATCCTTGAAATTGCTTACCTTTGCAGCGTGAAGATGAAATCAGGGAATAGAGCGACAAAATGCAACTTCATGTTGAATGTCATGATGCGGTGCATCGTGGGGGGGGGGGTGGTATAAACAAGCCGGCACCATAGCGGCTGCCATCCACATATCCACCACACACCTCGCAAACCGCATGAAGCACCGTTCGGCAGCCATACAACCTCACCGGCGTTCACTACAAGGGAGCCTCGCATACCGCATGAAGCACCGTTCGGCAGCCATACAACCTCACCGGCGTTCACTCCGCCTATGCCTCGCATACCGCATGAAGCACCTGCCGGCGATTCTACTCTTTTTATGCATTAGCCCCCTTGCCCACCCCCAAGCAACGGTCGGCGGAAAAGTCTATGACACCGACCGCAACGAGCTACCCTCCGTGCCCGTTTACTTGCTGCGGCAGCCCGGCAGCGGCGACGCCGTGCAGACCGTCGTGACCGACGAGAAAGGCCGTTACCACTTTGAACGCATCCCGGGCGGCACCTATTACTTGAAGGCAACCATGTTCTCGAGCAGCTCGGCAGAAAGGAAAATCATGCTGTGGAACGGTTCCCGCCTCACGGTCGACTTGCAAATAGACCAAAACCTGCAACTTGGTGAAGTGGAAGTAGTCTCCACGGGCATCACCGCCCGGGGCGACACCACCACCTACATCGTGAACCGCTTCACCTCGGGCAGCGAGCGCAACTTGGAAGACGTGCTCCACCGGCTGCCCGGCATCAACGTAGACAAAGACTCCAAACAAGTCACGGCAGGCGGCAAGCATGTGAACCGCATCCTGCTCGAAGGGCAGGATCTCTTCCAAGGCAACACCGCCATCCCCTTGGAAAACCTCTCGGCCGAAGGCGTGAGGAATGTACAAATCATCGACAACTACTCCGAGTACAACATATACAACGGATTCAACGCCACCGGCGAAACCGTGCTGAACGTGGGCGTGGACGACAAGTCGAAGAACCGCCCCAAAGGAGAGATAGAGGCCTACGGAGGCGTCATGAACAAGTACCGGGCGCGCGCCACCACGCTCTACATAGGCCGCAAGTCGATGCTCTCGGCCATCGCAGCCTCCAACAACACGGGCCACCGCCTGCTCACCTTCCAAGACATCCTCCAGATGAGCGGCGGTTTGGGCAACCTGCTGGCCGGCGACAACCCCATGGAGGGGATAACCCGGAAGATGGAGACCTATTCGGCCTTCACCGCCGACCGCCGCGACATCTTGCGAAGGGAAAGCAGCATGGCCTCGCTGAACCTCACGGCCAACCCCGGCGCCAAGCTCAAGCTCTCCTTGGGCGGCATCTACGGATACGACCATTACCGCTCGCGCAAGCAGAACGACTACCGCTACTTTTCGGGCTTGGACTATACAGAAGAAGCGAGGGAAAACAGCGGCCGGCACAACGGGCTGCTGAACATGAAACTCACCTACATGCCCCGCAAAGACCTGAGCATCATCTATTCGGGCTCCCTGCTGACGGCCTCGCAAGAGAAGAAAAACCATACCGACCTCTCCGGGCAGAACAGCCTCGCCTTCCGCTCCACGCCCCAAACCCTTTACACCGAAAACAACCTGCTCGTGGCCAAGCGCTTCAAGGACGACGTACTCACCCTCACGTTAGACTACCGCGCCAGCCCCTACAAAGAAAACACCACCTTCGCGGCCGTCGACAGCTACTTCACGCCCGCCATGGAGCTCGACGACTCCTATACCTACCGATACAAGCGCCGCGACAACCTCTATCAAGCGCAACTCTTCCTGCTGCACCGCCTCACTGTCAACCACTACCTGCGCGTAGCCTTGAAAGCCGAAGAAGAGGGACAACACTTCACCACCCGCGACACCCAAGAGGACGCGACACAAGTGTACGACAACGACGCCCGCCTTGACTACACCACCCTCTACGCCGAAGCCACGGCAGGCAAAGACCGGGGCAAGCTGCAATATGCCCTGCGCCTGCGCTACGCCCTGTACCACGCCTCGACCGACATACAGCGCGGATTTGAACAAACCGGCCGCCACGCCCCTTGGCCCCTGCTGCAAGTGAAGTACCAATTCACCCCCTACCATTACCTCATGGCCAACTACGAATACAGCACCACGAAGAGTGCCGTGGCCGACGTCATCGACGCCCGTTGGCTCAAAACCTACAACCAAGTGCAGACGAGCCGCGCCCGCCGCCTGTTCACCCCCGCCCACAAGGTGTCACTCTCCCATCTGCTCACCCTGCCCTACACGGGGCTGAACTTCCTGAACATGCTCTCGCTCGAAGCCCTCTGCCACCCCCTTGTCGACAACTACACCCAAGAAGGCTACGTCAGCCTCATAGAGAAACGGCAAGGCACAAGCCGCAAGCTCGTCACCCTGCTTTCCATGGCCGAATACAAGTTCCTTGGCGTCCCCTTGAACGTGCGCTACAACGTAAGCTACCAGTATGCCCGCGCGCCCATGTACTACGACGACACGCCTTGCAACACCACCTCCCACAACCTCTCGCTCATGCTCCAGCTCGTCACCTTCTACAAGAAAGGCTTCAACGGCGACTTGAAATGGCAGCTCTCCAAGCAAGCCTTCACAGGCATGCCCATAGAAAACCGGCTCACCACCCACAACCTCACCGGGTTGCTCTCGTGGCAAAACAGCAAGGTCTATGCCGACATCACGGCGCGGCTGTCCACCTACCGCCTGCACCACACCAAAGCCCAAAACATGTACTACGGCTTCGACGCGCGCTACACGCTCAAAGAGCACATCACGTTGGAGCTCACGGGCGCCGACGCCCTGCACCTGAAAGCGCGCAGGCAAATGGCCGGCGACGTCACCTCCTACTACAGCGCCAACAGCCTGTCATGGTACATGCCCGGGCATGTCATGGCGGGCCTGACATATACATACTGACACTTTATCAACCATTTATAAAACAGAGAATTTATGAAAAGAGCGATTTTGACATTGGCCATGGCACTGCCCTTGGCCACGATTTCAGCCCAAGAGCTGACAGTTACCTACCAAGCCGTCTACAACACGGCCTCGCCCGGGCTCTTTGCCGACGCCGGCCTGCCCGAGGAGATGCGCGCCGCCCTTGCCGCCGCCTACAAAGACGTGGTGATGACCTACCGCCTCACCCTCAAAGGCGACGAGAGCGAGTACCGTGTGGTGCCCGGCGAAGGCAAGCAAGAGATTACGTTCATGGGGCAGACCATCGACGTGAACGCCGCCGCCCAAGCCCAAGCCGGGAACTACACCTACAAGAACCACGCCGAAGGCATCCTCTTGGACAAGACACAGTTCTTCGACAAAAACTTCGTCATCCGCGACAGCCTCTCCTCGGCCCCCTTCACGGTGATAGACAGTGAGAAGCGGCAAATAGCCGGCTTCGCGTGCCTCAAAGCCCTCTCGTCCGACGGCAAGACCACCGCATGGTACACCCCCGACATCCCCGTCAAAGACGAGCCCATAGCCTCCGGATTAGACGGCTTGATCCTCGAGTTCGACGACGGCCAAATGATATACACCGCCCAAGAAGTTCTCGACACCGCCGGCAAGGAGATTGAGCGCCCCCAAGATGAGAAAACCATTTCGCGCGAAGCGTTCATGGATATGGTAAACAAGCGCATGGAAATGATGAAGCGGAACTGACCTCAAGGTTCATCGAGACAGGTGGGGATGTGTCAAAAGACACATCCCCTTCGGGGATCTTGTTTGACCGCCCCGGCCTGCTCTTCGGCCGTTTTTTGGGAGATTCAGCCTTTATCTCCTTCTCCTCCTTTTCCTCTTCTTGCGCTCCTTCTGATCCTTTTCCAAGGCCACGCGCGCGCGTTCCCGCTCCTTGGCATGCTCGATGAGCGCCTCCTGCTTGCGGCGCGGCTCCTCGGGATGGGCACGCTTCTCCTTTTCCTGCAGCTTCTTCTTTTCCCTGTACAACATGTTCACGAGGCTCTCCCAAACCCTTTTCCTGTCCCGGAACTTTACATTATCCTCGGGCACGAAGCGCCGCAAGGCATAGTAGAAATGAATGTCCATCACCACTTCCGCCGTAACGCCCTCCTCGGCGTGAAACATTTTTTTGATGAGGTGTATCATTTCAGTCTTGGTGTGCAGTTTTTTAATCTGCTCTATGTAACGCCGGGTGCGCTCCTCGTCGCCAATCCAGTTGAAGAGCGGCACTTCCTCATCCCTTAGAAGCGACATATCTTTGGAGCGGGAGTGCGGCGATGGCGGCTCGTTTCCCTCATGTCGGGACGCCGAAGCCCCGCGCGCGTCCAACGCTTCCTCCTTTTTTGACAAGTTGTTTCGCTTGTCCATCAATTCCTCCACGATGTCTGTACACAATCTTTTCAATTCATTCACATTCCGAATCCCTTCCGAGAGCTCATTTCTCATTTCCACCCCCACTTTCCGCGCCGATTCGAGACGACCTACAGCCTTCGAGAAGTCCGTGAGGAGCCTGTAAAGCCTTTCCACGCACGCAGATTCTTCCGTTTTTTTACGTAAGAAGGCCTCGATTTCAGCAAGCAAGGGCGCAATCAGCACATAGGCCTCACTTAACTGCCGCTGCATCTTGATATCGCGGGCATCAGCTATCACTTGATTGATTTCCAATGCCTCCACGCGGCGCGCCACCGTAGCGAGCCGCGCTGTTTCCGGGCTTTTGGCCCCTTTGTCAAGGTTCTTTTGTTCCATTTGTCCACTGTTGAAAAATTAATACCATGCGCAATTGTTTGGTTTGCGCGTGTAATATTAGCACCATTTATCTCTATATTTTTTTAACAATTGCGGATATTTTCGGATATTGCGCGTTTCCTGTTTAATATGTGCGTATTTTACCATATCTTAGCGGTATCGTTACACCCCGTCTATTTCAAGTTTTATTGAAGAGAGAAACTATGACAAACGTAGATTACAGCGCGCGCGCCGCCCGCCGCCGGCCGCGCCGCGCCTTGGCACGAACCAAGTTGAAACAGATGCGGATATATCCATGCGCCACATCAAGCGCGCTTGTTTCCGCACGCAGCGTCCTGCCCACAGCCCACGCCCCGCCTTGTCTTGATTTGCGGGC
>JAJPYP010000197.1:8903-12783 GCA_021204885.1 Prevotellaceae bacterium | reverse complement strand
ATCGTGAAACGCGCTTCCCTGCACAATGCCGACATCATCGAAGGGCTTGACCTGCACATAGGCGATATGGTCTATGTGGAGAAGGGCGGGGAGATTATTCCCAAGATTACCGGTGTGGACACTTCGGCACGCGGCATGCTCATGGGCGAGAAGGTGCGCTTCATTACCCATTGCCCCGAATGTGGCAGCCCTTTGGTGCGCTATCCCGGCGAGGCCGCCCACTATTGCCCCAACGAAACGGCTTGCCCGCCGCAAATCAAGGGCAAGATAGAGCACTTCATCAGCCGCAAGGCCATGGATATTGACGGGTTGGGCCCCGAGACCGTAGACCTTTTCCACCGCTTGGGCTTGGTACACGACAGCGCCGACCTCTATGAGTTGCGTGCCGAACAGATAAGCGGCTTGGAACGTATGGGCGACCGCTCGGCCGAGAACTTGCTGCGTGGCATCGAGGCCAGCAAGCAAGTACCTTTCGAGCGCGTGTTGTTTGCCTTGGGCATCCGCTTTGTGGGAGAGACGGTAGCCAAGAAGATCGCCAAGGCTTTCCCCGACATCGACGCTTTGGCCCAAGCCGATGTGGAAACACTGAAAAGCATCGATGAAATAGGGGAAAAGATAGCCCAAAGCATCGTAAACTACTTTGCCGACGAGCGCAACCGCAAGTTAGTGGAACGCCTCAAGGCAGCCGGCTTGCAACTGCGTCGAGGCGAGGAAGACAGGAGCGGTTACACCGACAAGCTTGCGGGGCAGACCATTGTCATCAGCGGTGTCTTTGCCCATCACTCACGCGAGGAGTACAAGGCGATGATAGAGCAAAACGGCGGCAAGAACAGCGGCAGCATCTCCTCCAAGACCAACTTCGTGTTGGCGGGCGAGAACATGGGCCCGGCCAAGTGGGAGAAGGCGCGTAAACTGGGCATTCCCCTTGTCAGTGAGGAGGAGTTCTTGGAGCGGCTATCTTAGGCCGAGGTGTCTTTTGATGCACCCTCTTCTTGTAGGCACCCTGTCCTTTTTTAGCTATATTAGCTATTTGTATGCCCTATTTGGCGTGTAAACCGGAAAAAAAGCGTACTTTTGCACGTTCAATGCCGCAAGCCCTGTAACCACCGTGTGGGTTGAGATTACATTTTCTTGCACGATATGGGCTTACAGCTGTTTACTTACAAGATTACTCATGATACGGACCAGATTGAAAGGAATGGGAGTGGCGCTTATTACCCCTTTTAAAGAGGATGAGAGCGTGGACTATGACGCGCTTATGCGCATGGTCGACTACCTCGTTCAAAACAACACCGATTTCTTATGCGTCTTGGGTACCACCGCCGAGACACCTACACTCACCGATGAGGAGAAACGCTGCATCAAAGAGCGGGTCATCGAGCGGGTGAACGGCCGCGTACCCATCCTCTTGGGTGTGGGCGGAAACAATACCCGCGCCGTGGTGGATGCGTTGCAGCACGACGATTACACGGGCGTGGACGCCATCCTCTCTGTGGTACCTTACTACAACAAACCCTCGCAAGAGGGCATCTACCAGCATTACAAGGCCATAGCAGGTGCCACGAAGCTGCCCATCGTGCTCTACAACGTGCCAGGGCGCACGGGCGTGAACATGAAGGCAGAGACCACATTGCGCATCGCGCGTGACTTCGACAACGTGATTGCCGTGAAGGAGGCTTCGGGCGACATCTCGCAGATGGACGACATCATCAAGAACAAACCTGCCACGTTCGACGTCATATCGGGCGACGACGGCATCACCTTCCCCTTGATTACCTTGGGTGCGGTGGGCATCATCTCTGTCATAGGCAACGCCTTTCCGCGTGAGTTCAGCCGCATGGTGCGTTTGGCCTTGCAGGGTGATTACCCCAACGCGCTGGCCATCCACCACAAGTTCGCCGAACTGTTCAAGCTGCTTTTCGTAGACGGGAACCCCGCCGGCGTAAAGGCGATGCTCAATGCCATGGGCATGATACAGAACAAGCTACGCCTGCCCTTGGTACCCACGCGCATCACCACCTTCGAGGCCATGCGGCGCATCTTGGACGAACTGAACATCAAGTGCTGATGCCGGAGAGGATGTGCCGAAATAAGAATATATGGACTTAACACCGAAATGAAAGAGGACAACATCGACTTACGTGGCAAGACCCTATTGCTTACGGGCGCGGCGGGTTTCATCGGAGCCAACCTTGCCAAGCGCTTGTGTGAAGAGATAAAGGATGCCCGAATCGTCGGCATGGACAACATGAACGCCTATTATGACGTGCGCCTGAAAGAGGAGCGGTTGGAAAGGCTCTCGACATACGGCAACTTCACGTTCCTCAAGGCGGATATTGCCGACAAGCGTGCCATCGACGACGCTTTCCTTACTTACAAGCCGCAAGTGGTGGTGAATTTGGCCGCCCAAGCGGGCGTGCGCTACAGCATCACCAACCCCGACGCCTATATACAAAGCAACCTCATAGGCTTCTACAACATCTTGGAAGCTTGCCGCCACAGTTACGATGGCGGACAGCCGGGCGTGGCGCACTTGGTCTACGCCAGCAGTTCCAGCGTCTATGGCTCGAACAAGAAGGTGCCTTACTCCACCGACGACAAAGTAGACAACCCCGTGTCGCTCTACGCCGCCACCAAGAAAAGCAATGAGCTGCTGGCACACGCCTACGCCAAGCTCTACAACATCCCCAGTACGGGGTTGCGCTTCTTCACGGTCTATGGCCCTGCCGGCCGTCCCGACATGGCCTATTTCGGCTTTACCGACAAGTTGGTGGCAGGAAAGAAGATACAGATATTCAACTACGGCCATTGCAAGCGCGACTTCACTTACGTGGACGACATTGTGGAGGGCATCGTGCGGGTGATGCGTCATGCCCCCGAGCAGCGCATGGGAGAGGATGGACTACCCGTGCCTCCCTATAAAGTGTACAACATAGGCAACAACCACCCCGAGAACTTGCTCGACTTCGTGGACATACTGCAACAAGAGCTTGTCCGTGCCGGGGTGTTGCCTCCAGACTATGATTTCAATGCCCACAAGGAGCTTGTGCCCATGCAGCCGGGCGACGTGCCGGTAACTTACGCCGACACCTCTGCCTTGGAAGCCGATTTCGGTTACAAGCCGTCTACTTCGCTTCGCGACGGACTACGGGCATTCGCCCAGTGGTATGCCGGCTATTACAGCGTAAAGAGATAGCGTCATGGCGTACCGATACCATATCTATTCCCCATACCGCGTTTGCCCCATTGGGGCGCACGTAGACCACCAGCATGGCTTGGTGACGGGTTTTGCCATCGATAAGGGCGTAGACCTTTGGTTCACGCCCCGTGGTGACGGGAAGGTATATCTTGAATCGCGCACGTTCGAGGGAGCGGTCGATTTCGACGTTACCCAAGCATCGCAAGTAAAGGAGGGCCATTGGGGCGACTACGTGCGCGGCGCGAAGTATGCCTTGCGCAAGCGGTTCAACTTGAAATACGGCATCGACGGCGTTATACAGGGCTCGCTGCCTGTGGGCGGGCTCTCCTCGAGCGCGGCGGTGCTCGTCGCTTACGTCATGGCATTGGCCAAGGCCAACAACATTGAATTGCAGCCCTTTGAAACCGTGCGCATCGCCTCGGAAGCCGAAAGGGAATACATCGGGCTGAACAACGGCATCCTTGACCAAGCCTGCATCGTGTTCGGCAGGAAAGAGGGATTGCTCTTCCTTGACTGCGACAGCAACGATTACCGCATCATTGGGCGCAACCCCGCCATGCCTCCCTTCGAGATAGGCATCTTCTTCTCAGGCCTTACTCGTAGCTTGGTGAACAGCGACTACAACTTGCGCGTGTACGAGTGCAAGACGGCCGCATGGAACATGCTCGCCTACATGGGGCA
>JAJPYP010000197.1:0-8803 GCA_021204885.1 Prevotellaceae bacterium | reverse complement strand
GACGAAGACATGCTCGTCATTGCCGCCGACAACCTGCTCGACTTCTCCTTCCAAGGCTTCGTGGAGCGCTTCAAGCAAACAGGCACCTCCATGATTATGTGCCACCACGAGCCCGAACTGAAGCGCTTGCAACGCACGGGCGTTATCACCGTAGACGCTGACATGAAAGTACTCGAGATGCAAGAGAAGCCCCAAGCCCCCAAGAGCCACTGGGCCGTACCACCTTTTTATATATATAGCCGCCACGACCTGCCGCTTATCAAGGATTGCCTCGACCACGGTTGCGGCTGCGACGCGCCCGGCGACTTGGCACGCTACCTATGCGGTGTTACCACAGTGCATGCCTACCGCATGCCCGGCCACCGCTTCGACATCGGCAGCTTGGACAGCTACGAAGAGGCCAAGCGGTTGTTCAAGTAAGAAAGATTGCTTTGTTATCCCCTAAGCGGTGCTGCCGCTTTAACATTACTCACCACCCCTCTAAACCTCCCCTTATAGGGGAGGCTTGGTCGGCCTTCGGCCTCCGAAGTTCTTTCGGCAGCTTGGACAGCTACGAAGAGGCCAAGCGGTTGTTCAAGTAAGAAAGATTGCTTTGTTATCCCCTAAGCGGTGCTGCCGCTTTAACATTACTCACCACCCCTCTAAACCTCCCCTTATAGGGGAGGCTTGGTCGGCCTTCGGCCTCCGAAGTTCTTATCGGCAGCTTGGACAGCTACGAAGAGGCCAAGCGGCTGTTCAAGTAAATCACTTGTCTATAGAGATTAGGCCTATCTCATCTTAGCGTTCAGCATGTAAAGTTTCTCACCATTACAAAGGACCAAACAATGCAAGAGAGACCATGAAGCGAACCATCTATGACCTGTTCAGGGAACGGGTGACCATACAACCCGACGCTACGGCCGTTTTCGACGAGCGCCGCCGCCTTACCTACAGCGGGTTGGACAGACTGGCTGACACGATTGCCGCCGGGTTTCCAGTGGCACGTCCCGCGTTCGTGGGAATCGTGATGAATCACAGCGTCGAGATGATCGCTTCGATGCTGGCCGTACTGAAACTTGGCGCGGCCTACGTTCCCGTTGAGCCGTCGTTCCCGGTAGAGCGCATCCGTCTTATCATCAGGGAGAGCGGCATTACGCTTCCGCACGGTACGCGAAGAGACGATGCGGGTAATTGACGCACTTCACGGTTGTGGTGTCCGCACACTCTTCAAACCTACCGCAGGCAACCATTACGCACCGTTCCTTCCACGATTGGAGCAAGCGGTTGCGGCACTCGCGTCTTTTGAAAGCCACCAATCTGCCCGACTGGAAAGTTGCTGAAAATACCGGCTTCGAGCTGCCACTTATTTAAAGATGTCAGCTTTCATGAACTCTATATAATTACAGAAGTGCTCTTTGTAATGTTTCTTACGGCTGTAGCTGGGTTGATGAGGGAATGGATAAATGACAATCCCCAATTCATTATGGTCGGGGCTGATACAGTGGTAGCCGCATCCTTTATAATCCCAATTGTCGCGCACCTTTTCTTTTGCGTCAGTCAAGAGTTTCAGTACAGGTTCTCCCAACGTTATTGTCGGGCAATCCTGATACGGTGCCAATTCTTCCTTCAATAAAGCAAGATTGGGTTGCAGATGTGCCTGCAAAACTTCCAAGGTACCTGCCGGAGGATTCGAATAAAAATACTTATAGAGATTTGTGGCATATACATTGTCCAAGGAGAGCCCAATGCCGGAACAAATGCTTTCTACATACGTCTTTAAAGCCCCTTTCTTGTCAAGGTTAAGCGTGCATGTAATATCGGCACGCCTTTGGGGGTCTCTTATCGTCGGGTCCTGCCCGATAACAACCAGTTTTATAGGCCCATTGCCTTTAAAAGGAAGCACGGGGTCATGGGAATAGTCTATCTCATTGCATGCGAATGGCTGCAATTCCTTGCGTATTGCCGATACTCTTTCAATAATATCCATAGCTGCCGATAATAAAACGTTTCATATACTGGTTGCAAATATAGGATATGTTTTAATCGCTTCCTTATCCGCCACGAAAAACATGGCAGGCTTTTTCTTGACGCACACGCATATCTTTACAGTTGCCCATTCTTGGGGTCTCATCTTCGCGTTTCTTGGAGCGTCATCTCCGCGTTTCATGGGGTGTCATCTCTACAGAGATGAGGGTGTCATCTTCCCAATGGACAAAGTGTCATCTCTACAGAGATGAGACCCTAACGAATGTAGAGATGAGCACCTCATCTCTATAGAGATGAATTTCTACCGATTGTTGAAATTGGAAGATTGCCATGCGATAAGCAGAGTGTGCCGACAATATGTTTCCAATTATTGGGAAACGCTTCCTTTTTGATAAAAACGCCTCTTTTGCCTGCTTGAAGAGAGGGTAGGAGGGAATACTGAAATCAGTCTTTCAAGTGTCTCATAAATATTGACAATGAGTGCCTTTTTATATCTTTAACTATTGTATCTCGTAGTTGTAAAATTTTATACTTACTTTTGCCAATGAAATCAAGGCTACTTGAATTGAAACGGAGAAAGAACGATTAAATCATGCTATTATTAATACATCAAAAAAGAAAGGAAAATGAAGAAGTTACTATTATTGTTCGCGCTGGTTGCCGCATGTTCGTTGCAATCGTATGCGCAGAAAACCGTGTTTAAATTCCGTGACGCGCAGGCTCGTGCGGGCGATGCCGTTACTGAAATCTATGTGAAACCCGAAGTGGTTGAAGTGAAAATGCTCGAGGAGAGGGGAAAGATTCAAGACGTGTGGACGCTTACCAAGGAGGAAGTGGATACAGGCATGAAAGGGGCGTTGAGCAACATACGCGCGTGGGGAACGTATCTCTCTTGCCAGAAGAACCAATGCGACATCATCATGGCCGCCACCTACAAGATTGAAGACGATGAGAAGACGGGTGGATATACCGTAACTGTGGTAGGTTATCCGGGTGTATTCGTAAATTGGCATCCGGCAACAGAAGACGATTACGAGTGGATGCGCATGCAGAAGGCGAGTGGTTCTCAAAAATCGGTATCGCCAGTGGTGAAGAACAAGAATTAATCATCTAAATAAAACAAACAAAACAATGAAGAAAGTATTATTCATGGTTGCCGCGTTGGCATGCTGCGTGGCAATGCAGGCTCAGATTGTGTCTTCCAGAAGTTCAATCGTGAGAACGGAGAAGGTGAAATCAAACCTTACGTGGTTCTTTAAAGCCGGTATCAATTTCATGAATTTCAGTAACGACAATTTGGATACCAAATTGGGTGTCGGCTACAATGTTGTCGCTGGCTTTCAGGATCCGATAAGTACCAATGGCGCCTATTGGGGAATGGACCTTGGTTTTGGGTCACGCGGTGCTAAAAAAATGATTGCACATAATGTGCAAGCTTCTCCGTTCACCTTCGGATGGAAGATAGGTTTGAATGACAACCTTAAGTTGGATCCCCATGTGGGCGTATATGCAAGCTATGATATTGCCAGTCATGCAAAGGAACATGGCGATTGGCAGGACTTGGCTTATGATTATGATGAAGCTCCTGATTTCTTCCCGAGTTATAATAAATATGACATCGGTATGAATATCGGTGTGGGCTTATGGTATGACCGTTTCAATGTAGATTTGACTTACCAACGCGGTTTCGTCGATGTAATCACTAAATTTGATGGATTAAAAACCAGCAATGTACTACTTCGTGTGGGTGTGGCCTTCTAAATACATAATTTCATTAAAAGCTTGATTACCACGGCATCTGTATTTTCTTCTTCGGAAAGAGAGTACGGATGCCATTTCTTTATAACTCTTTGTAGAATATGCTGATTAATAAACGCATTTTAGCTACCGTGGGCTTGTGGCTGCTGGCAGGAGAACTTGTCACCCTGTCGGCACAAGTGTACTCCTTCACGGACCAAGGGCAAACCTATCCGCTGAGCGAGGAAGGGAGCAAGTATGTGGTGAGTGGCTTCACACCGTTCTATTCCTTGAGCGACGATGTAATCTATGCCAACGCCTTGCTTTGGACCATCGACAATATATGCGACGCCGCACGCGAGGGCATCACCGAGGTGAACGTCAACACCAAGAGTTTCAGCTACGACTTGACGCTCGAGTCGTCCGCCGGTTCAAGCCAAAGCAACCTGTATACTTGCAAGGTGAAGATTCAAGTGGCGTCGGGGAAATTGGTGTACTACATTTCTAATATACAGGTTCAATCGCAAATCCTCCTATTGAAGAAGGTAACGCCCATAGAGAAGTTGCAGCCCGACAAGAAGGAGTCGCACAAGAGTACCGTGAACGATTTCGTGAAGATGGAATCGCAAGTGTTGAACAAGATGTTCGATTTCGTCAACACCAACACGCCATCGGAGATTACCCATTGGACGGAAATAAACATAGGTAAGCCGGTGACAGGAATGACCGAGGACGAATGCCTCATGGCTTTCGGCAAGCCGCAATCGGTGTCGGAATCCAACGGCGAGACGCAATGGATGTATACCAGCTCTTTCTATCTCTTCTTTAAAAACGGCAAGGTAGATACCATCATCAAATAGCTTGCCACGCGCCGTTTAGGCCGTTTCTATCGCCCTTTTCAACGCGCAGGCATTTAAACGCATTCCATTGGCAGAATATGGAATGCGTTTTCTTGTATCTTAGCAGAAAGGTTGCTTCGTACCGTGACACTTTACGGATGAGAAGGAGGAAAAGATGGATGGGATGGGGAAAAAAGAAAGATTTGCCCCGCATAGGTTCAAGTGTTTGGATTTATAAAAAGAATGTACTACCTTTGTGGCAATGAAGCCTTGCCGGCTTTCAGACGTGTGCAAGGACGCACGGACGGTGTTTTGCAAGTGTATGGGCAACATGGCAAAGGCTCTTTTATTTCAATTCAAACTAATTGGACTCATGGGTTTATTCGGCTTATTCTCCAAGGAAAAGAAAGCATCGCTGGACAAAGGCTTGTCCAAGACGAAAGAGAGTGTATTCGGTAAGATTGTACGCGCCGTGGCGGGAAAATCGAAGGTGGACGACGAGGTGCTCGACAACTTGGAAGAGGTGTTGGTGACGTCGGACGTGGGGGTGGAGACTACCTTGAAGATTATTGACCGTGTGGAGAAACGGGCGGCCCAAGACCACTATATGGGAGCATCGGAGTTGCAGGAGATGCTGCGCGGCGAGGTGGCTGCCCTCTTGGAAGAGAACCATCCCGAAGAGTTGGAGGAGTTTGGTGTGCCCGCAGGACAGAAACCCTACGTTATCATGGTAGTGGGCGTAAATGGCGTGGGCAAGACCACCACCATTGGGAAGTTAGCCTACCAGTTCAAACAGACGGGCAAATCGGTCTGTTTGGGGGCTGCTGACACTTTCCGTGCGGCGGCGGTGGAGCAGTTGTTGGTGTGGGGAGAGCGCGTGGGCGTGCCGGTCATCAGCCAGAAGATGGGTTCGGACCCGGCGGCGGTGGCCTACGACACGTTGCGCTCGGCAGTGGCCAGCGGTACGGATGTGGTGATTATAGACACGGCAGGCCGGTTGCATAACAAGATAGGGCTCATGGACGAGCTTTCCAAGATAAAGCGGGTGATGGCCCGCGTGGTGCCCGGTGCGCCGCAAGAGGTGCTGTTGGTGCTCGACGGCTCTACCGGACAGAATGCCTTTGAACAGGCCAAACAGTTTACACGCGCCACAGAGGTAACGGCTTTGGCGGTGACGAAATTGGACGGAACGGCTAAAGGGGGTGTGGTGATAGGTATCTCCGACCAGTTCCGCATTCCGGTGAAGTACATCGGATTAGGTGAGGGAATGGAGGATTTGCAGGTGTTCCGTGCACGTGAGTTTGTGGATGCCTTGTTCGGTGGAAAGGAGGATAATCGCGAATGAACTTGAAAAGAGTGGATATCCTCACCTTGGGATGTTCTAAGAACTTGGTTGATTCGGAGCGGTTGGCGCGGCAGTTGGAAGAGGCGGGTTTCCACGTGCATTTCGACTCGGCGCATCCCGGCCGTGAGGTGGTGGTGGTGAATACGTGCAGTTTTATAGGCGATGCCAAGGAAGAGTCGGTAGATACCATTCTGGCATTTGCCCGCGAGCGCGAGGAGGGACGATTGGAGCGGCTCTACGTGATGGGCTGCTTGCCTGAACGTTTTCGTAAAGAGCTGGGCGAGGAGATTCCGCAAGTGGACGCTTTCTTCGGAAAGTTCGATTGGACGGGGCTTTTGAAGGAGCTGGGGCAGACTTATCGTCCTGAATTGGCGTGGGAGCGGAAGCTATCTACGCCCAAGCATTATGCCTATTTGAAGATAGCCGAGGGGTGTGACCGAGGGTGTGCCTATTGTGCCATTCCCATTGCGACGGGACGGCACCGCTCACGTCCTGCTGAAGAGATATTGGAAGAGGTCGGGCGTCTTGCCCGCTGGGGTGTAAAAGAGTTACAGGTCATGGCGCAAGAGCTGACTTACTATGGCATGGATCTCTATGGCGAGCGGATGTTGCCGCAACTTATCGACCGCATGGCCGATGTGCCGGGCGTGGAGTGGATTAGACTGCATTATGCCTATCCATCGGATTTTCCTTTTGACTTGCTGCGGGTGATGCGGGAACGGGAGAACGTGTGCGACTACTTGGACATAGCCCTGCAACACATCAGTGACGGGATATTGGCGCGGATGCGCCGTGGAATAACAGGGGAAGAGACCTACGCGCTCATTGAGCGGTTGCGCCGCGAGGTGCCGGGCATTCACCTGCGCACTACCTTGATGGTGGGCTTCCCCGGTGAGACAGAGGCCGACTTCGAGGCGTTGAAGCGGTTTGTCAAGGAGGTGCGCTTCGAGCGG
This sequence comes from Prevotellaceae bacterium, assembly GCA_021204885.1. The sequence continues at coordinate 1,964 of JAJPYP010000197.1, read as the reverse complement.
ATGGGGGCTTTTGCCTACTCGGAAGAGGAGGGTACCTACGCGGCACGTCACTATAAAGACGATGTTCCTTGGGAGGTGAAGACGGCTCGTTTGGAAGAACTTATGAGCATACAGGAGGAGATTGCCGCCCAAGTGGCGGCCAGCAAGCGGGGGCAGGAGTTGCGGGTGATTGTGGACCGTGTGGAGGGCGACTACTACGTGGGGCGCACGGAGTTCGATTCACCCGAAGTTGACCCTGAGGTGCTCATTCCCCGCAATGCCATGCATCTGCTACAAGGCAGGTTCTACAAGGTGAAGATTACCGGTTCAGAGGGGTTAGACCTTTATGGAGAGTCCTTGGGAGGGTGGAAAAAGAGATAATAGAACTTATATATACCATGAATAACAAGGAGTTTGTAACGGAATTGGCCCGGCGGTTGGGCACTACCCAAAAGGAGACGACCCAATGGGCATCGGTCTTGGTGGAGTGCATGACCGAGGAGTGGACCAAGGTGGAGGTGACGGCGGATGATACCGGCGAGGAGAAATCGGTGGCCGTGCACGGTTTCGGTGCGTTTGAGGTGCGCAAGAAAGGGGAAAGGGTGTCGGTGCGTCCTTCTACGGGAGACAGGATGTTGGTGCCGCCCAAATTGGTGCTGGCTTTTCGTCCAAGCCGCTTGTTGAAGGAACGGTTTAATATTGTTGTAAACGGCGAGGGAGGAGGTCAGGATGAACGGTCAGGAGCTGATTGAACGGTTTGCCGCCAAGAGCGGCGTGGACAGGGAACGTGCCGACCGCTTCTATAAAGAGTTCTTCCAAGTGCTGATTGAAGGCTTGGAGAAAGAGGGGTATGTACGGGTGAAAGGGCTTGGCAGCTTCAAGTTGTTGGTGGTGGAGCGTCGTGAGAGCATCAACATCAATACGGGCGAGCGCTTTGAGATACAGGGTCACAACCGCATAACCTTTACGCCTGAACCGGGACTGAAGGAGTTGGTGAACAAGCCTTTCGCCCACTTGGAAACGGTGGTGTTGGAGGCGGGAAGTCCGTTGGAATCGGCGGTAAATGAAGATAAAACGGAAGCGACAGAGACTGAATCGGTAACGGAAACAGTTGCTGTGAAACCGGTAGAGACAGAAGAGACAAAGGAAGAGGTAATTGCCGGGGCTGTGACTGAAACGGTTGTTGAACCTGTAACTGAACCTTTAACTGAACCTGTAAATGAACCTTTAACTGAACCTGTTGGTGAAACTGTGGTTGAGCCAGCCACTGAACCTATAGGTGAAACTATGGTCGCACCTGCGGCTGAGCCTGTAAACGAGCCTGTGGCTATGCCTATTGTTACGCCACCTCCTGCCCCCATCGTCAAAAAGGAAATGAAAGACGAGTCGCCCCGATGGATAAAGGTGACAAAGTGGATAATGCTCGTCGTCTTCATACTTTGTGTGATTGCCTTGCTGATGCTCTATATACCCGGTTTGCGTAAACTCGTTTTTGAGAAGCGCATAAAGGAGGCGACAGAGATGCAGATAGAGGCAGCGGTAGCGGCAAAGCCTTCCACAGCAAAGCTTTCCGATGCGAAGGTGGTAACAACGACACCCGCCACGGAGAGTGTGGCCATCGCTTCCACGCCTGCCCAAACTTCGGTGGAATCGGCAGGAACAACCGTTCAACGTGCCGCCATAACGGCGATAGCGCCCGATTCGGTGAGTTACGATATTGTGGGCACACAAGCGGAGTATACCATCGGCGAGGGGGAGACGTTGGCAAGGGTGGCACTCCATTTCTATGGCACGAAAGCTTTGTGGCCTTACATCGTGAAGTACAACCAAGCGATCATTCCGAATCCCGACCGTGTGACAAGCGGGTTGCGGGTGCGCATCCCCCGTCTGGAGAAGCGGGGTGAATAGCGAAAACGTGTGCCATTTAAGGTGTTATAAAGGGTTCAAATCCTTTTTTAATATACTTTAGTTGCGATGGTTCGTTT
>JAJPYP010000007.1 GCA_021204885.1 Prevotellaceae bacterium | reverse complement strand
GTCTCCACACGGTAGTAAGGGAAGAAGGAGATGGTCTCCCCCTCCATGGCCACAAGACAGTTGGCCGACGGCACACGCGCCTCGCTCAAGGCACGGATATTCACCTTCACCCGATAGATGTTGTTCCGCCTGATGTTGTAGTCGTTGGTGGCGTTGGCGCCGGGATGGAACGTATAGGGATAGTTCATCACGCCTCCTTGCTCGTCGGTATGGGCAATGACGATGTTCACCGACAGCGCCCGCTCGGGCGTGTCCGTATCGTCCGTCTTGTTGGATTCCCCATCGGGCGTCTGCCCCTCCAAGTTCTCGGGTACATAGACAACATAACGGTACCCCGTAGCGTTGCTGTCGGCACCCTCCATCGAGTCGGTGAATGTCCGGCTTATCCATTCCACGTCATCGGGGTAGACGGCGGCTTGCGCCTCTTCCAACCCTTTGGACAAACTCTCCACGCGGCAATAGAGCGGCACGTTGCCCACACCGACCGAGTAGACTTCCGCATTGGTCAACTCCACATACGGGTCAATCATCACTTTGGCATACATCCGCGTGACGGGTACCGGCACGACTAACTTCTCTCCCACCGACACGGCACCGCTGTTGCCCTCCATCGGAATGGAGAGGTCGCGTGTACCGCTTTCGGGGCCCACGAATATCGGTTCGCGCGTGGGCAATGCCGATGCCTTCAACTTGGCTACCGTACTGAAATCGGCGTGTGTTCCCCACGTCGCGCTGCCTGTATTGGTCACTACATGGACAACGCTCTCCCGGCCGTTGTTGTCACTGAGCATCACCGGCACGCCCGAGAGTTCGTCCTGTCCGCCCACCTTGCGGTAAGCGGGCGGCGCGACCGCCGCTCCCGTCGCGGCGTCAAACTGGAATACCCACAAGTCGTTTACCCAACGCTCCGCCTCGGTATCGGGGAAAGCGTAAGTAGCCGGCATCCCGGACTTGGCGGCCATACTCACGGAGAGTGCGCCCACCGAGATGTCAAGGTAAGCGGCGACCGGCTCGCCAGTATAACCTGTCACGGGCATACCTTGACCGGAAACAAGCCCGTCGTCGCAACCGGCCAAGGCGAGCGACATCGCCAAGCCGGCAAACGGTATCAAATAGAACTTCTTCTTCATTCTCATTTCAATGTAAATACAAGGTCAATCCTCCACCACCCGGATGTAATCGAACTCGTTGTCATAACTGTTTTCCCACAAGTCCACGTCCACGGCAGGTATCCTGTCGCGCAACGTCACCATGAAACGGTAGAGGTTGTTGCGCAGGATGTCATGGCGTGCCGAGCCGCCGGCGGCGTTCACGTAAGCGTCGGTGGTACCGTCGGCATAATCGGCGAAATAGATCTTATAGGGTTCGTCGGCCGCCGTCTGGTAATCGAACCTTACCTCGATATAGCAGTAGTCGTTGCCGCTGTTGTCATACTCCGGCAAGTAGGCAAGCCACGTCTCCATCTCGCTGTCGGAACGCTGCCGCACGCATTTGAAAGAGTGCCGTTTCCCCGTGGCGTCGTTCTTGCCGCCCACCAAGTGCAACCCCTCTACAAAGCCCGCCGTCCCCGCGAAGGAACTGTCGGCAGGGTCATACTGCCCCTTGGTATAGATACCGTAAGGAGCACAAAACCCTTGCCCGTTGTAGTTGCAGACGGACACGTCGCTGAAAGTGGCGAGGGTGCTGTCCAACACCACCTCCACCTTGGCCACGGCACGCAGCAACGTCAAGTCGCCTTGCAGGGCGGTCACCTCGCCGCTGTCGAACCGCACGCCCGTATAGTCGCACACACCGTAAAAAGGGATAAGCCGGCTGCCGCCTGTCGAAGAGGACTCCCCCGTAGGGAAAGCGTCGTAACGCGCCCACTCCGCCGTGCTGATGTCGTCTACGGTCGTTTTGCCGGCTATAAACTCCCCGTCGGCATAGTTCCCCCAGTTGGCGAGCATCACCACCTTAAAAGCAGAACATGACAGCAACGATTCGGGCACCTTGCCCGTCACGCTATAGCGTTCGCTCCCGCCGCTTCCCCAAGCGGAGACTTGCTCTGGAATGAAACGCGCTATCAGCGTGTTCCGTTTCTGGTCGGCCGCCCCGGCGGTAAAGAAATAGATGCGGTAATCCTCTCCCTCGAAATCGATTCGGTTCTCGTAGTCGGTACCCTCTTCGTAAAGGGCATCCGCCGCCCGCGTGGGCGTGCCGGCCTTGGAAGAGGTGAAACGGAGCGTCAACCGGTGTTCACCCGTCACGCCAGCCGTCTCCTCCTGCCCGTCGCATGCGCAAAGCAGTGCCTGAAGCGACAGCCCGCACACGACGGCTATATAAATAGCATGATATTTTATCTGCATGGTACATACTCCAATCTCTTGGTAAAAGGTGAAACGTCACTCCCCCTTACAGCTCCTCGTACTGGATGCGCTTGCTCCAGCCTAATGTGGCGATCTCCACGGTGAGGTAATCGAGTCTTCCCCCTTTCAGGAAAACGGCTATCGAGTAGTCGTAACCCCGGTCAAGGAACGCTTGGGGCGTATAGCGGCAGGTGTCGTCACTGTTTCTCAGGCGGCTCAAGATGTCAGGCAAGTCGAGCACGACCACCGTGGCACCCGTCTCCAAGTTGTCGATGATGAGCAGCGCGTCATCCGCCGCCCGGTCGTGATAGAGGATACGCGAGGTCATGAAGTCGGCGTGTCCTATGCGGCCTATCCCCGTGACGGGCGCGGCCTGAGGCTCTCTCCCGTCCACCCTATCGTCGGTATTCCAAATGGCGAACGGGGTGTAAACCACACGCTCTTTCTCCTCGGGTTCATTGTTCCAAAGCAGCGTGGCGTTGCGGTCTACGATGGTCATGGCATAATGAGCGATGTCCATCTTCGAGGGATCGTCTATTTCCCGCAGGGCCACGTGGACGCGCTTGGTATCGCGCACCAAAGAGAGGGTGTCGCAAGTATACTTGCCTGCCGACACCTCCACGAAAGCGTCGTTCTTGCCGTGCCACAAGGTATCTAACGGCAAGCCGTTATGAACGATGTCGTAACCGTCGCCGCCGGTAGAGGGCGTGTGGTCAAGCGTCACCGTCAGACTCTCGCGCAAGCTGCCCGGCTCCGTGCCTGCCCGCACGAAGCGGGCCCTACCGCTCTCCATGGATTCACTGTAAGGAGACTGCCCCGCCAACGCGGTGAAGCGGTAACGTCCCGGCTCCAAATCGGTAACGTGAAGCGTGCGGTACTCACTGCCGGCAAAAGGCAACGTGAGTTCCTCCACCCGCCGCGTATAGCTCCGCACCAGCCGGTCGGAGTTGTCGTACACGTAGAGCGTCACCTCCCCCACGTGCCCCTTGAACAGGTCGGTACGCTCCAAGTTGTAGTCATACTTGAACGCCACATAGAGTCCGTCGGGGCAATCGCCCTCATCGTCCCGCATCAAGTCACAGGAGGCAAGCAAGGCGACGGCCGACAACAAAAGGAGCGCGTGCCGCATTATAGGTAACCGTATCATGGCATCCTCCTCCCGAGAACTACAGGATGACTCCCTGCGTCCGTTTGGCCCAAGAGAGGATGTTGATCTCTACGGATATCCAAGAATCACGGGGGTCGTCGGGCTCGTGGTGTACCTCCGGTATCACGGCCGAACCGATGCTGTTGATGGAGTGCACGGTGATGTCATACCAGTTGTTGCGCAACACGCCGTAACGCCCGAGCCAATTCTGCTCCGCGTCCTTGCCGTTGAAGCTGTCGGGATAAGAGTCGCCGTGTTCTATGGCATCGGCCACTTCCGTCATGTCCCAAGGGGTCAGCTCGTCGCCGAAGTGCTTCAACATGACCGGGTAATAAGCCATGCCGCCGGCATAGCAGGTAAACTCATGGGCGGCGTTGATGGCGGCCACCGCTTGGGCGAACTCCTCGGTCGAGGGGTCGAGTACAGCGGGTACCACGCCGCCGGTGAACTGGTTGCCCAACAGCTCCATATTGGTTTTATAAGCCAAGGAGACGGTAGCGTCGGCACTGCCTACAGTACCGTCTATGGTAGCCTCGTAGTGGCTGAAGAGGTCGTCTCCCGCACCGCCTTGCCACAGCCTCTCGGCCTCTTGTACGCTCCCCACGGCCGCGAAGTAAGCCACCGCCTCTTCCATGAGACCCGCCTTGTCGTAAGGCGTGGACTTGTCGCCGTCCAAGGTGTAGAAAGTGCCGTCTTCATCGGCGTTTTCCACCTGCAACACAGCCGCCACGACCACCCGTGTGGTCTCGTCTTGATACTGGTGAGCCGTGTTGAAGGTATTCTCCAAGCAGTAGCGCGGCGTGGTGCCGTCTATGGCGGCAAGCTCGCTCTGCTCAGGCACGGTACCGCCCGAATAGGCCATGTAGGGGTAACGCTTCACGCCCTCCTGCACTTCGTAAGGGGCTTGGTCGTAGTTGGGGTCGGTTGCCCAGTAGGTGCGGTAACGGTCGGCATCCACCTCCACGTTGCCCACGAAACGGTAGGGCGCGTTCACGCCCGCGTCGCCGCTGGCATAGCGCCACCAAGCGTCGTCGCCGCGGCTGTTGCGCACGGGGAAAGCCGTGGTGTTGGTCAAGTCGAGCAGGAAGCCCTTCATCACGGCCCCCACGTTGGTAGAATAAGCTTTGTCTTGGCTCACCGTCACCTTGGCCACGCCACGTTCCACATAGATGTTGGTGGCGGGGTTGGCCTTCGCTTCCTCTTCCGTGTCGTATATCTTGCCGGAGTCGATGTAAGCCAAGGTCTTCACCTCGCCGTAAGGCTCTTTAAAGCCCCCTTTGGCCGTATAGAGCGGGGCGTTGGTCATGTAGAAGTTGCCGTCGCCCGCCAAGGAGGCGATGGTGTTCACATCCAATGCGGCGGCCGATGTCTGCAACTCCTTCAAGGTGGCGCCCATCACGTTCCTGCCTCCGAAAGTGCCGCTGGCGCCCAAGCCCGAGCCGCTGTATTCCAACACCCCGGCCTTGTTGAGCACCACCAACACATAGAGGCGGCGGCCGATGCCGACAGGACGCGATATCTGCCGGGTGAACTGTGACTGGGTGGTGATGTTCTCGCTCGCGGCCTCCTGCTTCACGTAAGAGCAGTCGTAAATGGCGTAACAAACGGCATCCTCCTCGCCCGTGCCCGAGAAGAGCAACAACGTGGCGTCGTTCACATGGTACTCTTGCGCCGTGCCGTCGGCATAGTTGTCGTTGGCCGCACGGGTCGTGGTGCGGGTGGGCAGGTGGATGCTGAAGCTGGCGTAACCGTCGCCTGTAACGGTTTGCCCATCCACAGGCGTGTCATTATCTGTACATGCGGCCAATGCCAAGCCGACAAGGGCCGGCAAGACCATCTTGAAAATCTTTCTTGTATTCATAATCCTCTTCTTTAAATAGTTGGTTAAACATCATTTTACAAGTCACGGAAACAAGCCCTTTGAAACCACTTTATAGGCAGACAAGGCTTGTGGACGGCTTTCGGGCAAGCCGTCAATAGGTTTCACCGACGAGCCTGAAGTTATCCCGGGCCACGTCAAGCCCCATGGCGGCAGCTTGCCGGAACAGGGCGGCCGCCCGCTCCAAGTCGCCCAGTCCGGCCGCGACGACACCCCTTGCATTCCATGCTTGGGGCGTGTCGCCGGCCTTGGAAAGGTAACTTTCCGCCTCCTCACAGGCACCCCGCGTTATCGCCGCACATGCGGCGTTCAGGTTGGCGACAGTGTCGTTAGGGAAGAGACGCACCGTCGTGGCGACGACTTCTTCAAACTCCGTGGATCCCGGCTCATAATACCACGCCACCAAGTAAAGCTCTTCCAAAGAGAGCAGATGCGGGTCGCGCCGCCAAAGCGTCAGGGCCTCCTGCACCGTAAAAGGACGTACCGTGTAGGTGACGGTATAGTCAGAGCGGCGCAAGTCGGGGTAAAAGCGGCCGAGCATGAAGGCGTAATCCTGCGGATAAGCCGCCTTTATCTTGGACTCCTTGGCGTCGGGATCCAAGGTGTCGTCATCGATAATCTGCAAGATAGCCGTCCTGTGGGTCAGCGTGCTTGCCTGTACCAACCTGCGCAAACCGCTCCAGTTTTCGGGCACAAAGGAGACGGAAAAGAGCGCGTCGTCAAGGTGAAGCAACCCCGACACATACCGCTTCAAAGCCTCGGCACGTGCCTCGGCAAGGTAAGCGTTATGCTCGTAGGACGATTCGGGCGAAGCCCATCCGCAAATGGCTATATGGGTTATCGTGACACGGTCGTCATGGTTTGTTTTCTCAATGGTTCGCAGCACCCGCGACAGCTCTTCGGGGTTGCGTCCGTAATCGGGATAGAGCGTGGTCTCGTCTACCGGGAAGTCGATATGGGCGCTCCCCTCGAGGGTGCGGGTCTTCACGCTTCCCGCCGGATGGATATAGGCTACCGCAGGGTGGCGCCACCGCCACAGCGGCAGGCTCTCGCTGCCAATCAGGTCGCCGCAACCGCACACGTCCTGCAAGAGCACCACATCGGCGTTCTCCATCCACGGCTCGTAAGGCAACGTGGCCGTGTATCGCACGGTTTGCTCTTTACCGTTATGGCGGCGCACCACCGTCGCTTTATCATCTATCGTCTTGTCCCCCTTGCGCAAATAGTCGATGTACTGCTTGCGGCCATACACCACGACGGCGGGCAGGTAGCGTGTCTCCTCGTGGTTCTTGACGGCAGGCGTGAGCACGATGCGGCGCGTGGCGGGCAACGCCAACGCCCCCAAATCGAGGGTCATCGTTACCTGCATCTGCTGCTTGGAGCGCGTCAAATCCCCCATTTCAACGGCGATTCGCGTATCGGCAAAAGAGAGGGAAGCACGCTGTGCCAAGGCCGCTTGCGCAAGCAAGAGCAGCGACAGGAAGACGGGTATATACGTAATTTTCTTCATATTCCAAAACAATGAGGTTTAAAAGAGATAGACCAAGCTCAGTGCCGTCTTGGTGGGGCCAACATAGTGGGTATGGCCCGACTTCAACTTCCTGCCGCACGTGCCGCAATCATATTTCTTGTAGCCGATGTAACTGTAGCCCACGCCTATTGAAGCCTCGAAGTTCCAATGGCGCGAGAGCACCCATTGATAGCCTGCCGTGAAGCCGGCGCCGGCGTACCACCCCTCGTAGCGGTGGTCGCGCAACGTTTTCAACACGCCCAAAGGCAGCTTTACATGCCCCATGTTGAACTCCCCGCCCAAGGCGTGGACACCCACGAACCAGCCGTCGAACGCCTCGCAGAACCAGTGACGATACTCGGGCTCGACCACCCAGTGACGTATGCTCTTGCCGGCCGTACTGCGCCACGGGTTCAGTCCATAAAAAGCCTGTAGGGTGCTTCTGCGGGCTACGCGCCACTCCACGCCCACATTCGGCGTGGTGGTAGCCCAATAGGGCAGGTTGGTCTTGACGGCCAACTGTGCCTTCGCTTGCAGGCCCAAGAAGAGGCCCAGCGATACCAATATAACTGTTTTCAATCTCATTTTTCCTTCATCCGGTAGCCCGCATCCAAAAGTGTCCATTCTACACAATTTTTCGAGCCACATACATACAACGTAAAAAAGGGGAAATTGTTCACGAAACGCCTTATATTTATCTCTCTTTAGGTAGAATGCGCATATTTTTGCTAAAAAATAGTTATGACGCATAAAGTGCACGCATGGTCGACCCATTGCACCACTGAAAGTTGTCTTATTGTATTTTCATGCTTTTCCGAAAGGGGAAAAAACGGTAAATTAAGTTGATAGTGAAAACGGTGCGGAAGTCGTCATAAAAGCGTTGCTGAGAGTCTTGGAAAGCGGTATATAAGGAATCAAGAAAACGGTGGTAAGGAAAGTCACCTCTACAAAGATGGGGGTGTCATCTCTATAGAGATGAGGATGTTATCTTAATTACCCGTCTCTTTCCCGGCACGCGCGTATAAATTATACAAACACCATTTCAGGCACTCCATGAAAAGCACTCGAAGCACCGTATGGAATGCTTTCCTTAGGGTGTATGGATAGTTATGAGCAAAGTGTCAGATAACATTCGTTAGGAGGTATGGAATGCATTCGTTAGGGTATAAGAAAGGCCTTCCGCAGTTTCGCGCACCCCACAGATTTGATAGTATGACATACAATTGTGAAGCTATCATGACAATATGCTTGCAATTCTTCGATAACACTTCCTTTTTGATAAAAACTCCGATCTACAACCCCGTATTTCCACGTGCAGACACCTTTTGTTTGTACATGCAAGTGTTCCTCGCTTGTACAACCAAGCGGTCTGTGCTTGTGCTACGGTAACCGTACGGTTCCACAAGCAAGCACCTTTATCTTGTAGAAGCAAGCACCCTTTGCTTCTACAACCACGGAATCACTCGTAAACCGCTGGTCTATTTTTAAGATTAAGGTCATAGATGCTTCCTCTTGTCCATCTTCTTCAACAGCCTTCCCAATGAACTCCTATTTGTAAAGCAGTATGATAGGTTCACCGGCTATTGTCGTTACAATACTTGTTCCAACAACCTGACTATATTCATATTACACTCTATATACCTACTGAAAAGTGAAATAACTGTCACTTGAATTTACCAAAATAGGCCTCTAAAACGGCGATTTTCGCAACCGACCGTGCCCTCGGCCGGAATTACGCGCTGCTAAGGGCGTTAAATAAGGTAATATAGAACAGAAAAGCGATAAATAGAACAGAAACCGCCTTGATGCCCGTTCGGTGCCTTGAAGAAAAATATAGATAACGTGCTGCGGAATTACTGTATTGTACCCTCCTAAAAGGGGAAAACGGACAAAGAATAGCCCAACCGTCAGTAGGAGACGCTGACAGGAATGCCCGCCTTTTGAACCATTGCACCGATGCGGTCCAATTCGGCGCGTGTGGCTTTCCGCAACCCGTGCGCGGGTGTCTCGCGGTCTATGGTATAGATCATCACTTCGCGGGGCGCGATCTCCTTGACGGCATCGAGCCAAGGGAGTACATACTCATCCCCGGTGTTGTCCAAATCCACGCCTTGGTAGCTGCCTTTCAGGAACATGGTCTGGATGATGCAGGTTCCTTGGAAGGCTTTCATCCCTTCGATGACATTAGCTACATCGTAGTGACCTGTAGGCCTGTCGAGCTTTCGGATATAGTCCACGTCGACGGTATCGAGTTTCAAGATATTGTTGTCTACCTTCTGCAATGCCGCAAACACGGAGGGCTTGTGAATGAAGGTGGCGTTGCTCAGCACGCTCACCTTGGCGGCGGGGAAATAGGTATCGCGAAGGGCCATCACGCCGTCTACAATCCGGGCGAACTGCGGATGCGAGGTGGGCTCGCCGTTGCCGGCAAAGGTCAAGACATCCAATCCGGATGGCCCGGCTTTCATCTCCGTGAGCTTCTTTTCCAACGCTTGAAATACCTCATCTGCCGTAGGCAAAGGGCGCTTGGGACGGAAATCGGCATTGAAACCGCACTCACAATAGACGCAGTCGAATGTACATACCTTGCCGTCGGCAGGCAGCAAGTTGATGCCCAACGAAACGCCTAAACGGCGGGAGTGGATGGGGCCGAAAACGGGAGAGGGATAGATTACGGTCATGATTCACGATGTATTGTTCAGGGCAAAAGTAGCCCATTTAAGGTGAATAAGCAAACGAAAGGCTTGGGGATTGTCGTCACACTGCCTTAAATACGTTAATAGGCTACTGAAAAACACGAAGAGGACACGGATAAACGAAAAGAATGGCTTACTTTTGCATCCATGAAAGCCGTGTTTTACATCGTGTTAACCCTGTTTTTGCTGCTGAAAGGTGTGGATGGTTATGCCCAGCAGCAAAAAAAGCAAGTACGTCCTCAAAAGAGCGTCTACCTGACGGCGATGTGTGTCTACCAAGGCGATACCATCCCTTACGTGAAACTGCCCACGGTCTATATCTTCAAGCCCATCAAGTTCAAAAACAAGAAAGAGTTGGCACAATACAACAAGTTGGTACGCGATGTGAAAATCGTGCTACCCATCTCCAAAGAGGTGAACCGCGCCGTTATCGAAACATACGAGTATCTACAGACGCTGCCTAACGAGAAGGCCAAGCAACGCCATATCAAGGCGGTGGAAAAGGGACTCAAAGAGCAATACACCGCCCGCCTGAAGAAGCTGACGTTCTCGCAAGGCAAGCTACTCATCAAGTTGGTGGACCGCGAGACCAACTCCACGGGATACGAATTGGTCAAGGCCTTTATGGGTCCGCTGAAAGCCACTTTTTACCAAACGTTCGCCTCACTCTTCGGGGCAAGCTTGAAGAAAGAGTATGATGCCAACGGCGTGGATAGGCTTACCGAGCGGGTGATATTGTTGGTAGAGAACGGACAACTATAAATTAATGCCTATTTCCCTGTGCGCTTCTTTATATAAAGCGAATAAAAACAGAGATAGGCAATCCCATCAAGTATAACAGTTGATTTAGAACGTATGTAGTTTATTGAACAGTTCCCATACCACGATGCCGGTGGCCACGGATACATTGAGTGAATGCTTGGTACCGAACTGGGGAATCTCTATGCAGCCGTCCGACTTATCGACCACCTCTTGTTTTACTCCTTTTACTTCATTACCCACGACGATGGCATACTTCTTTTGTTTGTCTACAGTCAACTCATTGAGCATGACGCTATGTTCCACTTGCTCTACGGAGTAAATGATATAACCACTGCTTTTTAATTCATCGACCGCTTCGACCGCTTGTTTCTTATATACCCAATCCATGGAGAACTCGGCACCCAACGCGGTCTTGTGTATCTCGGGATGGGGAGGCATGGCGGTAATGCCACACAGATAGATACGCTCCACGCGAAAAGCGTCGCTTACCCGGAATACGGAGCCTACATTGTACAGACTACGCACGTCGTCCAATACCACTGTCAAAGGCAACTTCTCTACCTGCTTGAACGCTTCGATAGAGATACGGTTCAACTCGGTTATCTTTAATTTACGCATCATCTTCTCCCGCTGCTCATTACTCCATTATATCTGTTCATAGTTCTACTGAAAGGTGTTGAAAACTTGTCTAAAAGACATGCAAAAAAAGAGCAGGAAATCTTTGTGATATTGTATAAGACGTTTTGATAACATAACAAACGAATTCACCAAATGATTCCATGCCGAGATTTCAATGCATGCATAAACATCTTTTTTGGGAGTTTCAAACACCAAGTATAAATAAAGTTTTTAACTTTGCACATTATCAACAGGCAGTGCATAACTGTTATGGATATGATTCTTTATGATTGATAACAATGGAATTAACCGATAAACGGAAAGGCCGACTGCTGTTCATAAAAGATTCATAAAACAAAAATAGCGTTTAATAAGTTAGTAAGCAAGTATATCGGGATTTATTTTTGAACAGTATCAACCGCCTATTATCACAACATAGAGTTTTTTAGAATAAAAGAAAATATATTGTTATTATGAACCGACTTACAGAAGCCATCAAACAACTCAAGAAAGAGAAGCATGCCGTCATATTGGGCCACTACTACCAGCAGGGGGAAATACAAGATATTGCCGACTTCGTGGGCGACAGCTTGGCCTTGGCACAATGGGCGGCCAAGACCGAGGCCGATATTATCGTGATGTGCGGCGTGTTCTTTATGGGCGAGACCGCCAAGATACTTTGTCCTGATAAGAAGGTCTTGGTACCCGATATGAACGCCGGTTGCTCATTGGCCGACAGTTGTTCTGCCGACGCTTTCAAAGCCTTCATTGCGGCGCATCCGGGGCATACGGTGATCTCCTACGTCAATACGTCGGCTGCCGTCAAGGCCATGACCGATGTAGTGGTCACTTCCACCAATGCCCGTCAAATCGTGGAGAGCTTTCCCAAAGACGCCAAGTTGCTGTTCGGTCCCGACAAGAATTTGGGTAACTATATCAATGCCATTACAGGACGGAATATGGTGCTTTGGGACGGGGCTTGTCATGTGCATGAACAGTTCTCTGTGGAAAAGATCGTAGCATTGAAAGCGGAATATCCCGATGCTCTTATATTGGCCCATCCTGAATGTAAAGGAGCTGTATTGAAGTTGGCCGATGTAGTGGGTTCTACGGCGGCGTTGTTGAAGTATAGCGTGAAGCATCCGGAGAAGACGTATATCGTAGCGACCGAGTCGGGCATTCTGCATGAGATGAAAAAGCAGGCTCCGAATACTGTTTTCATTCCCGCTCCACCCAATGACAGCACGTGTGCTTGCAATGAGTGCAGCTACATGCGGTTGAATACACTACAGAAGTTGTATGACTGCTTGTTGAACGAGACACCCGAGGTAAAAGTAGATAAAGAGATAGCGGCGAAAGCGGTATTGCCTATTAACAGGATGTTGGAGATTTCGGCTAAGTTGGGGTTGTGATATCTATTTGTTCTCTTCCCTTAGATAAGCGACCAACTGCTGTAACGCCCTTGCCCGATGGCTGATTTGGTTCTTGCGCTCTTCATCCATCTCGGCAAAAGTCAAGTTGTAGCCGTCGGGAACAAACAACGGGTCGTAACCGAAGCCGCAGGCACCACGCTTCTCCGTGATGATGGTGCCGTTGACGATACCTTCAAATGTATGTACTTCTCCTTTTTCAATTAAGGCGAATACGCAGCGGAAACGGGCTTTGCGGTTGGTCTTGTCTTTTAAATGGAAAAGCAGCTTCCGCATGTTGGCTTCCGCGTCATGGCTTTCACCGGCATAGCGTGCCGAATAGACACCGGGTGCGCCGTCCAACGCTTCCACTTCTAATCCCGTATCATCGGCAAAGCAATCCAAATGGTAGTTGTCGTAGATAAACCGTGCTTTCTGCAAGGCGTTGCCTTCCAAGGTGCCGGCCGTTTCGGGTATATCGGCTTCACAGCCGATGTCTTTCAGCCGCAAGAGCGTTATCTTTCCTTGCAGCATGTCGGTAACCTCTTGGAACTTGTGGGTGTTGTTGGTGGCGAATACGAGGGTTTTCTGCATGATGTGTACTATAT
>JAJPYP010000183.1 GCA_021204885.1 Prevotellaceae bacterium | reverse complement strand
GGCCGTAGCAGGCTGTCGCGCTTCGCTTCCGCATACCGGGAGGGACGGCTAGCAACCCCTCTTCCACCTACCTCTACACCTTTACCGATGCCGACCTGCCCTATACGCTCACGGTAAACGGCAAGAAGACAACGGCGCAGCCGGGCGACGGTTACGCTACCTTGAAGCGTGTGTGGAAGAGCGGTGACGTGGTGGAACTCACGCTGCCCATGCCGGTGCGCCGCATCCGTGCCCACGAGAACGTGGAGGATGACCGTGGCAAGTTGGCCATGGAGCGCGGTCCAATCGTGTACTGCTTGGAAGGCAAGGACCAAGCAGGCGGCACCGTATTCAACAAGTTCATCCCCGACGGTACCGCATTCACCACGGAGTTCCGCGAGGATTTGTTGGGTGGCGTGGTGGTATTGTCAGGCACCGCCCAAGAAGTGGAGCAGGACGGCAGCACCAAGGAGGTGTCTTTCACCGCCATCCCTTACGCCACTTGGAACAACCGCGGCTGTGACGATATGGCCGTGTGGATTCCTACAGCGGCCGATGTGGCGCGTCCCACTCCCGAACCCACCATCGCAAGTCTTGCCCGTACGTTCATGATACAGGCGCCCATTCAGAAAGACGCGCCCGCATCGGCTTCCGTAGAGACCGAGGCCTACGGGGTGAACGACCAGTGGGAACCCAAGAGCTCGGCCGACATCTCCAAGCCTTACCACTACTGGTGGCTCAAGACGGGTACGTCCGAATCGCTGGCTTACGCCTTTGACAAGGCTTACGCCGTATCGGGTGTGGAGGTCTACTGGTTGGCCTTCGACCATTACGACGTGAGCTACCGCGTGCCGTCGGCTTGGAAGCTCTACTACAAGGCGGGCAACGCCTGGAAGGAGGTGGAGGCGCTTACGCCTTACGGCGTGGAGCCTGATAAGTACAACCGCGTGGACTTCACGCCCGTGACCACGACCGGCTTGAAGATTGTGGCCGACTTGCAAGAGGGCATGTCGGGGGGCATCATCGAGTGGAAAGTGATTCCGGCCACAGAGTGACCACAGGGTTATGAAAAGGTTTTTAATAGGTTGCACGCTCTTGGCGGCGTGCCTCTGCGTGGCGGCGCAAGTGCGGCTGCCCGCAGGCAAGGAGATATACGTTCCGAAGAAGTTGCGGGGCATGGACTTGCAGGATGCGGAGAGCGAGTGGAGCTATCACCGCATGGCTTGCACGGAGAACATCGCCATCTTCTGGCAGAAGGGATTCGGGGGCGACTTGGCTGCGGCACCGCCCCTCGACGGGCATCCCATGCAGGTAGACTTGCCCAACTTGATGGAGAAATTAGAGCGGTTCTACGTGTTCTACCGCGACACGTTGAAGTTTGTAAGGCCGGGCTCGAAATCGGAGCGTTACCGCATGATGGTAATGCTGAACTACTCATTGGAGGGCACCGCTTACGGGGGCGATTACGACGGCGTGGTGGGTGCGCTTTGGGTGGCACCCAACCGCATACAGGACGAGCGGCTCAACTGCATGGCGCATGAATTGGGGCATTCGTTCCAGATGCAGATGATGTGCGACGGAGATTGCAAGGCGATGGGCGACGGCGACAGCTTCCTCGAGATGGTCTCGCAATGGATGCTTTGGCAGGTGAACCCCGAGTGGGTGGAGGACGAGGAGTTCCATTGGACGGCTTTCACCGAGTTGGCCCATAAAGCGTTCCTGCATTTGGAGAACATCTACAACTCGCCCTACGTGTTGGAGTATTGGAGCACGAGGCACGGAGTGGAGTTCATCGGCGAGCTGTTGCGTCAAGGATTGAGAGGCGAGGATCCCGCGATGACCTACATGCGCCTGCAAGGCTTGTCGCAGGAGGCTTTCTGTGACGAGATGTTCGACGCTTGCCGCCGTTTCGTGGACTGGGACTTCCCGCGCGTGTGGCGTGAGATGCGTCCCTACGCCAACCGTTGGAAAGCCCCGTCGTTCGTGGATGCGGGCGAGGGCTGGCAAAGGATAGCGGTGGAGAACTGCCCCGAGAACTACGGCTTCAATGTGGTGGCACTTCCTGTTCCCAAGCCGGGAGAGACGGTGGAGGTGTCGTTCCGTGGAGAGGCAGGCGCGGAAGGCTACGTGACCATGCAGCCCGAGCAAGCCGGCTGGCGTTATGGCTTGGTGGCGGTGACCGGTGAGGGCAAGCCCGTGTACGGTGAATCGGCTTCAACCCCTGAGGGAACGGTGCGTTACACGGCTACGGATGAGTCTCCTGCCTATCTATGGTTGGTGGTGATGGGTGCGCCCCGCATGCATTGGGTAAACCCCTATGCGATGATTCCCGACGGGCCGCCCGATACGCAGCCCGATACGCAGCCCGAGCCGCAACCCGACGCGCAATGGCCTTACAGCATCAAGGTGACGGTCGTTTCCTCCAACTGAAAACGGTTTATAGATATAAGGTCAAAGGGGCTGAGCTGAAACTCGAATAAAGTTTAAAGAAGGCACTTCGGAGGCCGTAGGCCGACCAAGCCTCCCATATTAGGGGAGGTTTGGAGGGGTGGTAAGCAATGTCAAAGATAATCTTGTCTTAGATAAGATATTGCGAGCTGATGGACTCGTTGTTGACCACGCGCCTGATGGTTTCGGCGAACATGTCGGCGATGCTGAGCTGCTTTACCTTGGCGCACTTCTTGGTGTAGGGAATGCTGTCGGTAAAGACCATCTCGACCAAGGCCGACTCCTGCACGCGGAACGAGGCGGGGTCGGACATGACGCAGTGGCTGGCGATGCCGCGCACCGACTTGGCACCCGCTTCGAGCATGACATTGGCCGCTTTGGTCATGGTGCCGGCGGTGTCTACAATGTCGTCGACAAGCACCACGTTCTTGCCTTGTACGTCGCCGATAATCTGTATGGAAGCTACCACGTTGGCCTTCTCGCGTGTCTTGTTGCACAGCACCAAGGGCACGCCCAAGTATTTGGAGAAGGTGTTGGCACGCTTGGAACCGCCCACGTCGGGTGCGGCGATGACCAAGTCTTCCAATTGCAGCGACTCGATGTAGGGCAGGAACACGGCCGATGCATACAGGTGGTCGACCGGGATGTTGAAGAAGCCTTGTATCTGGTCGGCATGCAGGTCCATGGTGATCAACCGGTTGATGCCGGCCACCGAAAGCAAGTCGGCCACGAGCTTGGCTCCGATGGAGACGCGGGGCTTGTCTTTCCTGTCCTGCCGTGCCCATCCGAAGTAAGGCACTACGGCGATGATGTTCTTGGCCGAGGCGCGTTTGGCGGCATCGACCATGAGCAACAACTCCATCAGGTTGTCTGAGTTGGGGAAAGTGGATTGTACCAAGAACACGTTGGCACCGCGTATGGACTCTTCGTAGGATACGGCGAACTCGCCGTCGGCGAAGTGGGTGATGTTCATTTGTCCGAGTGGACAACCAAGGTGTGCGCAGATCTTCTCTGCAAGGTATTTTGAATTGGTCCCCGAAAATACCATAAAGGGTGCATTTCCGTTCATTTTAAAGTAACTGTTTACTTCTTGTTAATTTGTGGCAAAGGTAAGGATTTCCACGTACATTGGGCAATAGATATAATGGAAAATCTTTTCCATTCACGGATTTATTTGTAGTTTTGCCTATATGAAACGGGCTTCTTCCATATACGGTTTGGCAGGGTTGTTGTGCTTGGCGTGCATGGCCTTGACAGCTTGCACGGGTGTGGTGCCTACCGCCGAGGCTTTCCGGGTGGACTCGTTGAACGCGGTGGCTTATAGCGCACGTTACAAGGATTTGGAACGCTCGCGTGTGGCCGCCGATGCCGCCTATAGGGAAACGGGGTTTTATGGCTTGGGCAAGGCCGAGGCTTGCAACAACCTTGGTTTCCATGCGTTCATGCGCATGGACTTCGACGAGGCCGAACGGCTGCACCGGGAGGTCTACAGCCTGACGAAGAACGAACTGGAACTGCTCGTGGCCGACATCGGGCTGATGCGGATATGCCAGCGCACGGCCAGGAACAAGGAGTTTTATGATTACTACAACAGCGCCTCGCGGCGCATGAAGCGCATTGCCGAGGAGAGCGACCTCTTTACCGACAGGCACGGACGCACGCGCTTGGACTATGCCCGTTCGGAGTTCTATATGGTGGCGGCCGTTTACCATTACTACCTGCAACAGCACAGGGAGGCGTTGGATGCCTTCCGTCCTATGGAGGAGGACGAGTCGCTTACGGCCGACCGCAGTCAGTGGTTGCAGTACCATTACCTCAAAGGGGCGGCCGGGCTCGTTGACGGCGAGACGCCCGACGAGCGGCGGCTCGAGGCGTTCGACGAGTTGTATCTTGTGTGGCGCGATGCCGCCAAGCAAGGCTATGCTTATTTTATAGGAAACGGCTTGCAGGGAATAGCGGGCATGATGGCTTCGCCCGAGGGGTATGACTTCTTCATGGCACGTCGCGGGCATGAGCTCGGCCGCTTGGGCCTGCCCATGGACACGCTGCTTCCCCTGCGTATGGGGCAGGCGGCTTTGGAGACGTTCCGTCGTTATGGCGACCCTTACCAAGTGGCGGGAGCCTATACTTGCATCGGCAAATACCTGAACGCGCACGGCCGCTATCGGGAGGCAATCGACACACTTGGCCGCGCGTTGGACGTGGTGGAGCGGCATGCCGAGGGGCAAGCGTCGGTACCTGAGTGCGTATCGCGCGTTCGGGAGCAATTGAGCGTGTCGTATGCGGGCTTGGAGATGAAGGAGGCTTCGGACATCAACCGCAACGTCTACTTGGATATTTTAGACGAGACCCGGCAAGACCGCGAGTGGGAGAGCCGCTATGCGGCGTTGCAGGACGAGGAACGTCAACTTAACCTGTTGTTGATAGCCATCGGCGTGGCGGTCACGGCCGGGTGTCTGTTCTTCTGGTTCTTCAACCGACGTTCCCGCAAGCGTAACCGCCTGCACTTGCACCGCTTGCGGCTCATGTTGGATATTTGCCAGAAAATCACTTCCTCCATCCCTGCCGACGCGCGGAGTACCGGGGAGATAGAGGCTGCGTTGCTGGCTGCCACAAGCGACGGATTGGAGGCGTTGTTCGGCGTGCAAGGCACCCTTATCAAGGAGGGACGGCTCGCGGTGCCGCGTGCTTTGGACAAGGACGAGGAGGCGATGGCGCGGCTGCTGAACGCTTACATCCAATGGGCATTGGACAACGGCACGACGGCCATCTCATTAGGTGACGAGCGCCGTCGTTTGGAGAAGCGGCGCTATGTGCATGAGCTGCACATCGCCGGCGACAAGCGGCAGAACTTGGTGAAACGGGCTTGCATCGCCATCGTGGAGGGCATCCAGCCCTACATAGACCGCATTGCGGGCGAAGTGGGGAAGCTGACGGTGAATGGAACGCTTTGCCCCGCGCCGGTGCGGCGGGAGCGGTACCAATACATGGATGAATTAGTCACCGCCATCAATGAATACAACGATATACTCTCCTTGTGGGTGAAGATGCGGCAGGGCACGCCGGGCTTGCAGATAGAGACATTCGGCTTGGAGGAACTCTTCGCGCTGCTGCGCAAGGGAAGCCGTGCCTTCGAGTTGAAGCGCTTGTCACTGACCGTGGAGCCTACCGGTCTTTGGGTAAAGGCTGACAAGGCGTTGACCCTCTTCATGCTCAACACGTTGGCCGAGAATGCCCGCAAGTACACCGACGAGGGGGGTACAGTCTCGGTATCGGCTTGTCGCAAGGAGGATTATGTGGAGCTCTCCGTCGCCGATACCGGCTATGGTCTTTCAGCGGCCGACGTGGCACGCATCACAGGGGAGAAAGTGTACGATTCCAAGGCCATCGGCATGGACGACGAGACGCATCGGGAGGCGTTGCGACAGCGCAAGGGCAGCGGCTTCGGATTGATGAACTGCCGGGGCATCATCGAGAAGTACCGCAAGACGGGCGACCTCTTCAAAGTGTGCCTCTTCGGCGTGGAGAGCGTGCCGGGCAAGGGCAGCCGCTTCTTCTTCCGCCTGCCCGTGGGCGTGCGCAGGAGCTTGTCGGTGCTGCTGTCGTTGCTGTTGCCCGCGCTCTTTACAGGTTGCGGCGCACGTGGTGAGATGGTAGGGGAAGCGACACAGACGGAGGACACGCTTATAGTGGAAGATTCCGCTGCCGTGGCTTGGCAACAGGCGTATGACGCGCTCTTGGACCAAGCCTCCGACTATGCCAACGAGGCTTACTACCGCAATGTGGACAGGGAGTATGAGGCGGCGTTGGCCTACATCGACTCGGCCATGTTTTGCCTGAACGCGCATTACGGGCGTTTCGCCGCTCCCGTGCGTGGGTACATGGCCATGGAAGATGACGGGGAGCCGGCCGAATTGGCATGGTGGAACGACGGCTTCGACTCTGATTACCATGTGATACTCGACATACGCAACGAGGCGGCGGTGGCTTTCCTCGCCTTGAAGCGGTGGAACGCCTACGATTACAACAACAGGGCCTATACCGTTTTATACAAGCTCTTGGGCGAGGATAGCTCTTTGGAGGCCTATTGCCGTGAATTAAAACGCTCCACCACCAACAAGACGGTGGGTATATGGCTCTTCATCCTCTTGTTGGTCTCGTTGCTCTTGGGCTATTATTTCCTCTATTACCGCCGTCGGTTGGTTTACCGTTGGAACTTGGAGCAGGTGCTTGAAATCAACCGGCAAGTCTCCGCGGCTTCGGCCCGGCCACTGCATGGCATGGACGATGGGGAACAGGAGAACGCGGACTCCATGCCACAGGAAGAGGATGTGTTGCAGGAGATTCCCCAGCGCATTGTAGACGAAGCCTTCGATGCCGTGAACGAACTCTTGGGCGTGGACAGTTTGGGGATTGCCGTGCATGACGAGTCCACCCGCCACTTGGTCTTCGCGTTCAATCCCAAGGAGGCTTCCCATGCCAAGCGGCGCATTGTCATGGAAGCGGCGCGGCGTTGTTTCGATGAAGGTGTTTACCGCTTGGAGGCGGGCATACAGGCCATACCGTTGCTTGTGGAGGCGGGCGGCGAGAGCCGGCTGATAGGCGTGCTCTGTTTGGAACGTTCCCGTCAAGGCACGCGCGAGGCCGACCGCCTGTTGTTGGAGTTGATAACCCGTTACGTGGCCATCGTGGTATTCAATGCGGTGGTGAAGTTGGCCGCCAAGTACCGCGACATCGAGACCGCGCAAGACGAGGCACGCCGCGCCTCTTGGGAGGAGAGCCAGCTGCACGTGCAGAATATGGTGTTGGACAACTGTCTCTCCACCATCAAGCACGAGACCTCCTACTATCCTAATAAAATCAAGCAATTGGTCGCCAAGTTGCGGGGCGCCACACTCACCTATGACGAAGAGCGCGAGACCGTTACCGCCATCGGCGAGTTGACCGCCTATTATAAAGGCATCTTCACCATCTTGAGCCGCCAAGCTTCCCGACAATTGGAGGAGGTGATGTTCCGTCGGGCTACGGTTCCCGTGAAGGAACTCATGGAAGCGGCCGAGCGTTACTTCCGCAAGGCGGCGGGAAAGGTGGAGGGCCGGCTTCACTTCCATACCGAGGCGGTGGAGGCCGGCGTGACGGGCGACCCTTACCTGTCGCGTTTCCTCTTGGAGAGCCTGATAGACGAGGCGCTTGCCTCTCCTTTGCCCGGCGACCTTGCCTTGACGTGTGCCGTGGAGGGGGCGTTCGTGCGCTTCATCTTTACCGACCGGCGGCGCGATATGGAGCAAGAGGCGTTGAACCGTCTCTTCTTCCCCGATTTGGCCCGCATGACCGCCGGCAGCCATGGGGAGTTGCAAGGTACGGAATACTTGGTGTGCAAGCAAATCGTGCGCGACCACGACGAGTTCGCCGGGCGGCGCGGATGCCGCATCTATGCCGTTCCCGCCCAAGGCGGAGGGTTCTCGGTCTGCTTTACGTTGCCCGGCAAGGGCCTTTGAAAAGGATTATAGCCATCAGTAGATTAGATAACGAATGGAAACGAATAAGTTTAAAGTCATCATCGTAGAAGATGTGAAATTGGAGTTGAAGGGAACCGAAGAGATCTTCCGTTACGAGATACCCGATGCGGAGGTTATCGGCACCGCCATGACCGAGCAGGAGTTCTGGCCGTTGATGGAGAGCGCCGTGCCCGACCTTGTGCTTTTAGACTTGGGATTGGGCGGTTCCACCACCATCGGCGTGGAGATATGCCGTAACGTCACCGCCCGCTATCCCGGCGTGCATGTGTTGATATTCACCGGCGAGATACTCAACGAGAAGCTGTGGGTAGAGGCGCTCGACGCAGGTGCCGACGGCATCATCCTGAAGACCGGCGAGCTGCTCACCAAGACCGACGTGCAAGCCGTGATGGACGGCAAGAAGCTCGTCTTCAACTACCCCATATTGGAACGCATCGTGGAGCGTTTCAAACGTTCCGTGCTGAACGAGGCCAAACGGCAGGAGGCGGTCATACGCTACGACATAGACGAGTATGACGAGCGTTTCCTGCGCCACTTGGCCTTGGGCTACACCAAGGAGATGATCGCCAACCTCAAAGGGATGCCTTTCGGCGTGAAGTCGTTGGAGAAGCGGCAGAACGACTTGGTGGGGCGGCTCTTCCCGAAAGACGAACGCTTGGGCGTGAACGCCACCCGTTTGGTGGTGCGTGCCTTGGAGTTGCGCATCCTCGATATAGACCGTTTGGAGGCCGATGACGAATAAAAGCCCGTTACCATGAGAACACGACGCTTCACCCTGCATCCCGCCACCCTCTTCTGCCTGCTCACGTTGGCGGTGCTCTTCCTCTCGTGGATATGCGACAGCTACGGACTCTCCGTGACCCATCCACGCACGGGCGAGGAGATTGCCGTGCAAAGCCTGTTGGGTGCCGAGGGCATACGCTGGATGTTGAGCCATGCGGTGCGCAACTTTATGGAGTTCACTCCGTTGGGATTGGGCTTGGTGGCTATATGCGGCATCGGCATCGCTATCCATTCCGGCCTTATGGAGGCCTGTCTGCGCAAGGGTGTGCTGCGACATGGGTTCAGCCCGTGGTGCATGGTGTGGGGCGTCATCGTGGCGGGGTTGCTCTCCAATGTGGCGGGCGATGCGGGGTATGTCATCCTCTTGCCCCTTGCCGCCCTATTGTTCCAAGCGGTGGGCTTGCACCCCGTAGGCGGTCTGCTCACGGCCTACGTCTCGGTGGCCTGCGGCTATGGCGCCAACCTCTTCTTGACCACGCTCGACCCGCTACTGGCCACCACCACACGCGAGGCGGCCTATCTCTCCCATCTTCCCGTGGGCAAGGTGGGGCCGCCATGCAACTGTTTTTTCCTCGCCGTTTCCCTGTTCCTTATAGCTTTCATCATCTACCGCATTACCCGCAAGCGGTTGTTGCCCCGCCTTGGCAAGTATGTGGACGATCCGGCCCCTGCGGGCAAGCAGCTCTCGCGCAAGGAGCGTCGCGCCCTGCTCACCGCAGTGGCGGCGGGCGTTTGCTATGCCTTGCTTGTACTTCTTGCCACCTTCTCGCCTTGGGGTATCTTGAAGAGTGCGGGCGGCGGGCTTATTCATTCGCCATTCATCGTCAGCGTTCCTTTCCTGCTGGCTTGCGGCATCGGGCTGATGGGCATGGTCTACGGCTTCGTCTCGGGGCGCTACCACAGCGATGCCGATGTGGTCGACGGGTTCGTGCAGCCCATGCGGTTGATAGGCACTTACCTTGTCATCGCCTTCTTCGCCGCACAGATGGCCGCTTGCCTTTCCTATTCCCATTTGGGCGAGTATCTTGCCGTTACGGTGGCCGGCGGTATGGCCGCCTCCATTCCCGACGGCTTGTGGGCCTTGCCCATGCTGGTCTTGTCGGCCGCGCTCGTGAATCTCTTCATGCCTTCGCCCACCGCCAAATGGGGCTTCATGGCTTTTGTCTTCATCCCTTTGTTAGCACAGAAAAACATTGTCCCCGAAACGGTGCTGTGCGCTTACCGCATCGGGGACAGTGTAACCAATCTTTTCACGCCGCTCTTGTCTTACTTGCCGTTGGCCTTGGCCTACCTGCACCATTACGACCGCCATGCAGGTTATGGCACGCTGCTCAGCCACACTTGGCCTTACGCGCTTTTCATCTTCCTTGGCTGGACCGCGTTGCTCGTGCTATGGCAGGCCTGCCGCTTGCCCTTAGGGCTGTAGGCTTTGCCGTGGTGCGGTGAGGCGTTGCCCGCCCCTTATCAGTTGGCGGCGTAATAATAGGTATCGGTCATGGTCGCTTGGCGTGCGTCTGCCACACCTTGTGCGTCCAATGTAACGGTCAGCTGGCCGCCGTCGGGCAACATCATGTTGGCGGTACCGTCGCCATTCATCTGCAACAGCTCGGTACTAACGCCCCCGGCCACCACGTTCCACGTATTCAGCTCGCTGTCATAGAGCAGCTCCATAGAGGTGGATTCACCCTCTTTCGTGATGGAGTAACCGTTCTCAAGAGTCTCCACGAGATAGTTCCCGTTCTCGCCTTTTACCTTCTTGATATCGCCCACGCTGGCCATCGGGTTGCTGCCGCTCCAGAATTCAATGGAGTTGATCACTAAAATATCGGCTATGTAGCTCACCTCGTAAACGGGAATGATGTACATGGCCACGAAAACCAGTTCGTTGACAAACTTGTTGCCTATATTCTCGTTCCATTCAATCAATCTGTGGTGCAGGCCGAAAGAACCGATACAAGAACTGCAAAGAAAAGCACCGCACAGCATGACGGTAGCTGCCAATTTCAAATTGAATTTCCTCATAATGGTTGTCGTTTTTGTTTATTTGTCGTGTACAAAAATAGTGATTGTTTTTAAATAATCGTGTAAATAAAGCTTTATTTTTGGCGTCCTTCGCCGGCCTCTTCGCTTGCCGGTCAAACGGTCATCTTGCCGTGTGTCTTTTCATAGCTCTTGCACACCGGTTTGAGGCCACACTCCCCGCAGAGCGGCGTGCGGGCTTGGCACACGTAACGTCCGTGCAGTATCAGCCAGTGGTGCGCGATGGGAATGTCAGCCTCGGGAATGTGTTTTGTCAACGCCTTCTCCACGCTCAAGGGCGTGGTGCATTTGTCACTTACCAAGCCCAACCGGTGGCTTACGCGGAACACGTGCGTGTCCACCGCCATGGCCGCTTTGTGGAACACCACCGATTGAATCACGTTGGCCGTCTTGCGTCCCACACCGGGCAGCCTCACGAGCGCTTCCAACGTGTCGGGCACCTCACTGTGAAACGTCTCCACCAACATACGCGCCATCCCCACCAAGTGCTTGGCCTTGCTGTTGGGGTAGGATACGCTACGGATGTATTCAAACACCGTCTCGGGCGTGGTGGCGGCCAACGCCTCGGGCGTGGGGAAATCGCGGAAGAGTGCGGGCGTAATCATGTTCACCCGCTTGTCGGTACATTGGGCCGAGAGCATCACCGCCACCAACAGTTCAAAGGGGTTGTCGTAGTGCAGTTCCGTCTCCGCCACGGGGCGGTTCTTGCGGAACCACTCAATCACCTGCTTGTAACGTTCGGCAATCCTCATTTTAATTCGGGGACATTGCTTGACACCCCTCCAAACCTCCCCTCATAGGGGAGGCTTGGTCGGCCTGCGGCCTCCGAAGTGCTTTATTCAAGTTTCGACACATCCTCTTCCCTTGCCATGGTATCAATAAGCCGTCTGGAACTCTTTCAAGAAGCGTATGTCGTTTTCAGAGAAGAGGCGCAAGTCGTTCACGCGGTATTTCAAGTTGGTGATGCGCTCTATGCCCATGCCGATGGCATAGCCGCTATACTTCTTGCTGTCGATGCCGTTCAGCTCCAACACATTCGGGTCTACCATGCCGCAACCCAATATCTCCACCCAGCCGGTACCCTTGCAGAAGGGGCAACCCTTGCCGCCGCAGATGTTGCAGCTTATGTCCATCTCCGCGCTCGGTTCCGTAAAGGGGAAATAAGAGGGGCGCAACCTTATCTTGGTGTCCGCGCCGAACATCTCTTTTGCAAATCCCAAGAGCACCTGACGCAAGTCGGCGAATGAGACATGCTCGTCCACATAGAGTGCCTCCACTTGGTGGAAGAAGGCGTGTGCGCGGTAGCTGATGGCCTCGTTGCGGTACACCCGTCCCGGGCAAATCACGCGGATGGGCGGCTGTGTGGTCTCCATCACCCGGCTCTGCACGCTCGAAGTGTGGGTGCGCAAGATGATGTTGTGCGACACGTTCTCGGCACCCTCCTCGATGAAGAAAGTGTCCTGCATGTCGCGTGCCGGGTGGTCTTCGGCAAAGTTCATGGAAGAGAACACGTGCCAGTCGTCCTCAATCTCGGGGCCGTCGGCAATGTTGAAGCCCATGCGGGCGAATATGTCGATAATCTCGTTCTTCACGATGGAGAGCGGGTGCCGCGTCCCTACGCCCACGGGGTAAGGCGAGCGTGTCAGGTCCACCTCTTCAAGGCCGTTCTTGCGCTCCTTGAACTGCGCTTTCAGCGCCGTTATCTTCTCTTGGGTCTTCTCCTTGAGCTTGTTCAGCTCCATACCCACCGCTTTCTTCGCTTCGGCGGGCACGCCTCGGAAATCGGCCATCAAGTCGTTGATGACACCCTTTTTCCCCAAGTATTTGATGCGCAGGGCTTCGAGCTCCTCGGCGTTGCCTGCCTGCAATGACTCTACCTCTTGTAGCAGCCGGTTGATTCTGTCTATCATATCCTTGTTCCCTTCTATGTTGTTCTGTTTGTCATACCGTTCCTCCATGCGAAACGGCATCGCTTTAAAAAACGGTGCAAAGATACTGTTTTCTTCCGTCAATCGCTGCTTGTATGTTGAATATTTTGGCCTCCATCACGGTTGGACGCACAGAACAAACCGATGCTCAAGGCTGCTTGCCGTGCTTGGCAAAGCCGGCCTTCTTCTCCATGATGCCTATGGTGCGGTGCGTCAGCTGGAACTGGAGGTGGTCGATGAAGATGTCCTGGATCTCAGGTATTTCTCCCAATCCCTCCATGCTCACTTCCACCGTCAATCCCTCGCTCTCGAGTTCCTCTTTCCACTCCACGGCAATGTCGTTGTTGGCATGGTCGCCCGCCACGAACATGAAGGGCACCA
>JAJPYP010000024.1 GCA_021204885.1 Prevotellaceae bacterium | reverse complement strand
CCATCATCGGCGTGCTGAAATACTTCAGTGTCGAAGAGGACATACGCGCCTACGTTATCTGGGGATTGGGCAGCTTCTCGCGCGTGTCGGGCGACCAAATGACCCTTTTCGTCTGCCTCATGGTTGTCTTGCTTCCCCTTTCGTTTCTGCTTGTCAAGACCATGAACCTGCTGCTACTCGGCGATGCCTACGCCCGCAATTTAGGATTGGACATCAAGCGGGCACGGCTGCTGGTCATCACATCGTCGGGCGTATTGGTGGCCATCGTCACCGCCTATTGCGGGCCCATCATGTTCATCGGCTTGGCCGTTCCGCACCTGTGCCGCGCCATGTTCCGCACCTCCGACCACCGCATCCTCATGCCCGCCACCCTGCTTACGGGAGCCGCCTTGGCATTGGTCTGCAACCTTATCGCCCGCATGCCGGGCTTCGAGGGGGCGTTGCCCGTCAACTCCGTCACGGCGTTGGTGGGGGCGCCTGTAGTGGCGTCGGTCTTGTTTAAGCGCAAGAACGGGGGCATCAATGAATAGGGAGAAAGAAATTGTATATAAAGTGTAATGAAAAGGAGACGATAAGTTGGATAAAGCGACCATACATATAGAGCACCTCTCCATAGGCTACCCCGGCAAGGGCAGCGTCAAGGTGGTGGCAAGCGACATCAACGCCGATATAGGCAGCGGTGAATTGACCTGTCTCTTAGGTGCCAACGGGGTGGGCAAGTCTACCTTGCTGCGCACGCTCTCCGCCTTCCAGCCCAAGTTGGCGGGGAGTATCTACCTGCGTGGACGGGAAATAGGTACTTATACTGACAAGCAGCTCTCGCGCGTCTTGAGCGTAGTGCTTACCGAGAAGTGCGACCTGCGCAACATGAGCGTGACCGAGCTCGTGGGCTTGGGGCGCTCTCCCTACACCGGTTTCTGGGGATTGCTCTCCAAGGACGATAAGGCCATCGTGGCGCATTCGCTGCACCTGACGGGCATTGCCCACTTGGCCCACCGCATGGTGCACACGCTCAGCGACGGGGAGCGGCAGAAGATGATGATAGCCAAGGCGCTTGCCCAAGAGACCCCCGTTATCTTCCTTGACGAACCCACCGCTTTCCTCGATTATCCCAGCAAGGTGGAGATGATGCAACTGCTCTTGCGCCTGAGCCGCGAGACGGACAAGACCATCTTCCTCTCCACCCACGACTTGGAATTGGCCTTGCAGATAGCCGACAAGATATGGCTCATGGCGATCGGCGGAGGCGTCACCGTGGGCACGCCCGAAGACCTTTCGCTCTCGGGCGCATTGGGCCGCTTCTTCGCCCGCAAAGGCATCGAGTTCGACCCCGAAGCGGGGCTTTTCCGCGTGGCGACCGCCAGCACGGCACGCATCCGTTTAGTGGGGCAAGGCGAGCGGTATGCCATGGCAAGCAAGGCACTCAGGCGTAACGGCATCATGGCGAACGAGACCGTGGAGTCGGCCGCTTGGATTGATGCCGGCGATACGGACGGGGCAGAGCCCTTCCTGCTGCACTTGCCGGATGGCGAAACGAAGCGTGCGGCTGATATCGGGGAGTTGCTTGCGTTGCTAGAGGGAGTGCTGAGAAGATAGCATCTCCCTGCCGATGATACTGACGACTATAAAAACAAGCCTCTTCTTTATGCTTTATCAATGTAAAATGAGTATATTTGTGGCGCATGATAAGCATAAACAGACAGAATAGAATAAACCCAAACTAACTATTATATTATGGAAACGGATTTGAAAACGATGGAACAAGAGCAAGAGAAAAGAGAAGGGAAAATCATATACTTCCCCAAAGGACCAGGCGGTGATTGGACACCGGAAGAAAAAGCCGAGATGCGTAAGCAAATGCACAAGAAGCTGAACGGTCTTGGCCAGTGGTACTTCTCTACCTGCGAGCCGATGATTGTAGTAAACAACCCGGAAGCTGTCTACGGAAAATGAAACTCTATTTGGATACGAATGCCCTTATCGACCTCTTCAAGAACAAGAGAAACTTCGACAAGGGTTTGCTTGACATGCTTTCAGATGAGGCTAACTTGCTGTACACTTGCCCAATCTGCGTGCACGAGATGATATTCTTGCATCAAACAGGAAAAATCGTGTTTGGCAAAGAATGGAAAGGCGTGGATTTGGTACAACGTATCATGGACTTTCCCATCAAGATAACCAACATTACGCCAAAGCATTTAATGGAAGAGGAACGGTTGCCTTTCGTTGGAACGCACCACGACCCTGTCGACCGACTCATCATAGCGCAAGCCATCAGCGACCGGACTTACCTTGTCAGTTGCGACAGGGTGTTCCCCGAATATGCCAAATACGGATTGGATTTGCTTTTCTACGAAAGGTGATTGTCGTTAGACCCTATAAAAAGCAATGCAGGGAGTGCATGGAAAACTGTTCTGTCAACTTATCGGAGACTGTCAAGAAACTGGCGGCAAAGCATGGGGAGTGGTGCTTTCACCGTACATCTTCCCCGTATCGGATACAATCAACACGGTGAGTTCGCCCTTTGGTAGCAGGGGGTCGCAATGGCGGTGGCAGCAGGCGGCAAGGGTTTGGCAGAAGGACCCGATGGTATCGGGCGGAAGCAGCCGCCACAGTTCACGCGCCAAGTTGATACCAAGCACGCGGTCTGCCGTTTCCCTGTCACAGCCGCTCTGCAACGCCAACTCTTGCACAAACGCCTTGTTCATCACCACCTCTTTGCTGTGGGTGTTCAGGTGGCCTTCGGCCAATTTCACCGCCTTGCCCATCATTACCCCAAGGGTAACGCGCCGCACGCCGAGTTCGGCTGCGATGCGTAGCGTCTCCCCGATGAAATTGCCGTATTGCACGAACGCTTGGGCAGGCAGGTGGGGGTAGAAAGCCTTGAGGAAGCCCTCGCTCTTGGCGCCCGAATTGATCACCACCCTATCGCTGCCGCATGCCCGCGCCACTTCCATCGCCTTGCGTATGGTATCGACAAAGGCCTCGGTAGAGTAGGGTTTCACGATGCCCGAGGTGCCGATGATGGAGATGCCCCCCTTTACGCCGAGGCGCGGATTGAAGGTGCGATGGGCCAACGCCGCCCCTTCAGGCACGGAGAGGGTAACGGTGCAGACAGTGTCTGTAGGGGCTTGCACGGAGTTTAAAAAGCGGGTCACGTTCCGGGTCATCATCTCTCGCGGCACCGCGTTGATGGCGGCAGCGCCCACTTCCAAGCCCAATCCGGGCAGGGTGACGGTGCCTATGCCTGGACCTCCATATAACGCTATCTCGTACCTGTTTATAGTGTTCCCACGCTCTTCTATAAGCTCAGTGCCGACGGCTTCCTTGCCTGAATATCCTCCTATTTCATCGTATGTTTCCTCTTTATTCCGATGCGTGATGCGTACCGTTGCCCTTATCTCGATGCCGTCCGTAATATCGGGATCGTTCCCCGCATCTTTAATGACCGAGACGGTGGCTTCAAGGCAATCTGGAAGCGTCGTTACCGCAACGGGGATGGTCTCTCCATCGGGCAGCACGACCGGTACTTCCGTAAGAGGCAAGTCCGGGTGATATATCCGTTGCAACGCCCCCAATGCCGCCGCCACGGCGCAAGTACCCGTAGTCAAGCCGCTGTGCAAGGGATAAAAGGCAGGCAATAAACGCTCTACCATGCGCCGCAAGCCATGCGGGCCGTTCACCGTGATGAAGCCCTCGGGCAGGGCAGGGCGCATGAGGGCGTAGACGGGTATTCCCATCTTGCGGGCCGCCTCTATTTTCTGCATAAAGCCGCCCGAGAGGCCGCTCTCTTTCAGCAAGATGGCATCGGGCCGCAACCGTCGCGACAGCACTTCATCCTCTTCTTCGTCCTCATCATAGCAAAGTCTCTCCATGGGAAAACCTTGCTCAGCAGCCATCTTTTTGGAGCTTTCGCGATTGAGTATGCGGAACCATACGGCAGGCATTGTTTGCCAAAGCGGACGCAACCGTGCGATGCTTTGCACGCCTGTCAAGGCAAGCAGCCGCCGCACGCCGTCGGCCTGTAGACGGCTTGTCGCCTCCTCATAGTCGCGGCACCACACCACGTCCGGTAGGTTTCTGTCGGGGTAGATGCGCTCGTACCGTATCACGGGCAATTGGAGCTTGGCGGCCACCGCCGCTATATTGGCATGCAGCCGGGAAGCGAAAGGATGCGCAGCGTCCACTACCAAGCGGATGCCGTGATCTTTGCAAAAGGCCTCCATCGCCGCCGCCTCCATTGCTCCTGAAAGACGGATGCCGTGGTGCAGCGGCACCGCCTGTCTGTCGCCTTTGGTGGCGTAATAGTATGCCCCTCCCGCCGCTTCCAAGGCAGTGACTGCCATGCGTCCTTCGGTGGTGCCGCCAAATACCAGTATCATGCAAGGTGGGTTTGGAGTGGATGGAAAGAGGTTCTTTATTCCTTTCGGAACAGGTGCTTGAACTCCTGCGCGTACAGGCGCGAGAGCCCCTCGCGGTTGCCGATGGCCTCGCCCACCACGATCATCGTGGTAAGGGTAAGGTCGTTATCCTTTACCAAGGAGACAAGCTCTTGGAGCGTGCCTCGGTAGATACGCTCGTCGGGCCATGTGAGGTGATGGCACACCGCCACGGGGGTTGTCCCAGGATACTCCTGCAACAGTTCGGTGGCTACCTCCTCGACGATGCCCGCGCTAAGGAAGATGCACATGGTGCTTTGCGAATGGGCCAGCAGGTGCAGCTTCTCGCGCTCGGGCATGGGCGTGCGTCCCTCTCCGCGCGTCAGGATGATGCTTTGCACCCGCTCGGGAATGGTGAATTGCGACTTCAATGCGGCGGCTGCCGCTTGGAACGAGGAGATGCCCGGGGTGATGTGGTAATCCATGCCGTAGCGGTCGAACAAGGCCATCTGCTCGCCTATGGCGCCGTAGATGCAGGGGTCGCCCGTGTGCAGCCTTACCACGTAGAGTCCGCGGTCGTAGAAGCTTTTCACCAAGGCCAGCTGCTCTTGCAAATCCATCGATGCCGAGCTGCGCACGGTAGCGCCCGCCTTGGCGCAGGCGGTCAGTTCGGCTGGTACCAAGCTGCCGGCATAGAGTATCAAGTCTGCTTGCTCCAAGAGCCGGCGGCCGCGCACCGATACCAAGTCGGGGTCGCCCGGCCCCGCTCCCACAATCTCTATGTGGCCCTGACGAAGCGCGTCGGCATCCATGGCGGCGGCCACGGTGTAGAGCTCTCCCTTCTTTTTAGGCATCAAGAGCAAGCCGCCGCGCGATGCCAATAATGCGGCGGCTTCGGCCACACTGGGCGAACCTACATGTTTCATGGCGAACTCGCTGGGGTTGGGCACGTCCACTTGCTTTAACTCATCCGCCGTATAGATGGTGACGGGCAGTTCTTCGCGCAGCAGGTTGATGACAGGCTCGTCGGCCTTCACGTCGATGGTGGCCACGGAGGCCACGGCTTGCCAAGGGATGCCGCTCTCCATGAGTCGCCCTGCTATCTGCTCCTTAATGATAGAGGCGGGTACGGCCATGTGGGCAAGCCCCACGCCGATGTGTACCACCTTGGGATAGTAGCACACCGACGGCAGCTGCGAAGCTATTCGGGGCGTGCGCGGCGACACGCTGATAAGCAGCTTGAAACGCCTCGGGTTGATGTCCTCTTCGTGATAGAACACCTCTATAAAGGGGGGCAGGTGCGCCTCCAACCAAGCGGTGCCACGGTCGCGTGTCTCGAGCAACAGGGCGGTGGGGAGTTGTTCCACAAAGCGGGCGATGGCCACGTTCAGGTTGCCTTCACAGTACCAGCCGAAGCGCCCGGGCAGTTCATCGAGCGCCCAAAGGCCTATGCGGTCGCTCTGGGTGGTGACCACCGGTTCGGCCCCGATGATGCCGGCCACCTGTCGGGTCAATGCGTTGGCACCCCCTATATGCCCCGAGAGCACGGAGACGGCATATTGCCCCGTACTGTCCACGCACACGATGGCGGGGTCGGTGTGTTTGTCGCGTACCATGGGGGCGATAGTGCGCACGCAGATGCCCATGGCGCCGATAAAGACAAAGGCGTCGAATTGGTTGAATCGCTCCTTGACAAAACCGCCCAAGGAGTCCACGGGCGTGCAGCCGCTCTCCTCGTGCGTGGTGAAGATGGCCGCGTCAGGCAGTTCTTGGCTCAATGTCCGGGCTATCTCCATCCCGGCTTCGGATACGGGTAAAATGGCTGTTTTCATAACAGGGCTTTCATGATGTCTATGGGGTTGTAATCGTTTATGGCTACGTGTAGAGCGGGTTGCACGCGCAGGCCGGCGGCGGCGGCTCCTTCAAGGAACAAGGCCTTGCCCGCCTCGGAAACGGCGTTGAACACGATGCATCCGCCGGGTTGCAGGCATCGGCTTGCCTTGGAGAGTATCTCGGGCAAGCGTCCGCCATGTCCGCCGATAAAGACAGCGTCGGGGCGGGGCAGACAGGCGGTGTCGGCTTCGAGGAAGTCGCCTATAACGGTCTCGATGCCGGGCGTGCCGAAGCGGCGGCTGTTCTCACGCATCAACGCCGCTCCCTCTTGCCGCACTTCAAAGGCCGTGACCGCAAGGTGTGGGAATTGCAGGCGGGCTTCGATGGAGACAGAGCCGGTGCAGAAGCCGATGTCCCAGAATACGTTACGCCTTGGCAGTTCCAATGCCTGTAGCGTCAGCAGGCGGGTGGGGGCTTTGGTGATCATGCGCGGGCGGTTGTCGAGTAGGGCAAAGCGTTCGTCGGGGATGCCGAAGGGACGCGGCGGCAGGGGTGTCATGGTGGCGAAGAGCAGCACGCAGTTGGGGCGTTGAAAGGTCATGTCAGCCGCTTCTTCCATCGTCAGTTTGTAAGTGCGCTCCTTCTCGGGATGGCCCAAACGCTCGCCCACGTATAGGGTATAACAGGTGTAACCGTAAGCTATCATGCGCCGGGCGATGGCGTTTGGAGTATGTACGCCGTCGGTCAAGAGGCCGATTTTAGGCGTGCGTTCCATCAGCGCCCTGTCAAGCTCTTGCCAAGGACGGCCCGTGAGCGATACCACACGCATGTCGCCGTAAGGCAAGGCAAAGCGGTGGGCAAGCTGTTGCAGGGAGTGGAACGTGGGATAAATGACCAACCGCGCATCGGGCAGCTTGCGTCTCACGGTATTGGCAAGGCCGAAGAAGAGGGGGTCACCGGAGGTGAAAAGGACGATGGTCGCGGGCTTTCCGTTATCCGCAGCAGTGGCAAATAGTTCTTCGTACCGGGCGAAAGCCGCATCCAAAGGGGCGGTGACGGGAATCCACTCGGCACCCTCAGGCAACAGAGGCGATACTAATTCATGGTGCCGCAAGCCGCCTGAAAAGCAGTGGCTTCTCCTAATCTCTTCCAACGCTTCGGGCGGCAAGGCGGGTGCCCCTCCGTCGTCCATGCCTATGATAACAAAGCGTTTCATCCTCTTTATTATACTCCCTTTATCGCAGTTTATATGTTCCTATTCAGGCTATCCGCCTCTCTTCTTTCAAGGCTTTCTATACATCCCTTCCCGGCTTCAACCGCTCGGCATCGTCATAGCACAATATGGCGTTCACCAACGTGGCCGCCAAGCTGCTGCCCCCTTTGCGCCCTTCGATAATCAGCTTTGGAATGGCCGTGAAAGGCTTGACCATCTGCTTGGACTCACGCACGTGTACAAACCCCACGGGAGCCGCGATGATGCCTGCCGGACGGGCTTTCCCTTTGCGTATCAACCCGCATAGTTCCATTAAAGCCGTGGGCGCGTTGCCGAAGGCGAAGAGCGCGTCGGGATGCGCATCCACTGCCAAGCGGATGCCCGCTTGTGTGCGCGTGATGCCCTCGGCTTGCGCCATATCGGCTACGCGGGTATCGCTCAAGAAGCACTTCACCGTAACTCCCAAGCGCTCCAACGCTCCCTTGCGGATGCCGCTGGCCACCATGGTCACGTCGGTCACGATGGTACGTATGCGCCCCGCCGCAATGCCCTCATACAGGGTGGACACCGCGTTCTCGTCGGTGTAAAGCAACTCCTCCATCTCGAAGTCGGCGGTGGTGTGGATGGCGTGCAGCAACGCCCACTTGCGGTCCAAGGGTATGTCGGGATGGCGCAACTCCTGCTCGATGGTGCGGAAGCTGCGTATCATAATGGCCTGCCCCTTGCCGGTTGTCTCATCCTCGCCGTCCTCGGTGTAGTAGCCACGCGGCGTGATGAAGTTGTCCCCGCACAGATAGGACTGCGAGTTGCCTATCAGCACCACCGTGAGCATGTCCACCGCTTCGGGATTGAACGCCGCCAACGTGGTGGTGTGCACTTCTTGTTCCTCCCTGCCGGCTTGGCGCACGTAGCCCACAGGCGTTTCCGCCGCCCTGCCGGCTTGCAGGAAGAGCTCTTTGAGGCGGTAGAGCTGCCAGTAGCGTCCATCGCTTTTGGGGTTGTACACGGCGGTGACGAAGTCAGCCCGGGCCGCGGCTACGATGCGTCGCTCAATCACTTCCCAGGGGGTCATGAGGTCGGAGAGCGAGATGACGCAGAAGTCGTGGCCGATGGGAGCGCCCAATAGCGAGGCCGCCATTTGGAAGGCGCTGATGCCCGGCAGGGAGGTAATCGGCACCTTGCTGCCCAGTTCCTGCCGCATCTCATACAGCAGCGGTGCCATGCCGTAGATGCCCGCGTCGCCCGAACTGATGACGCACACCCTCTTGCCCTCTTCGGCCCGGCGGAAAGCCTCGGCCGCCCGCTCGCGCTCCTGCCTCATGCCCGTATCCACGCACACGGTTCCTTCTTGCAGATAGGGACGGATAAAACGGAAATAGTATTTGTAGCCCACCACCACATCGGCTCTTTGCAGGGCACGGCACACCGCCGGCGTGAGCTGCTCCTCACTGCCGGGGCCTATGCCGGCTACGATAATCTCGGGTCGATTCATACCACTCGCTCTTTGTATGGATTGTGTGGCAAAGTTAGCACAAAATCGTACATCTGCATGGCATCGAAGTTAAATAATCAAAATACAAGGTACTTTGTAATACAAGGTACTTAGGTAATAAATACCTTTGTGCCGTCGTTATCGACCCGATTATTCAAAGAAAGCATGGATGTAAACAACGTGAAATCACAGATGCGCAAAGGCATGTTGGAATACTGCGTGTTGCTGCTGCTTCACCGCGAGGCGGCCTACGCTTCCGACATTATCTACAAGCTGAAAGAGGCGCGGCTCATTGTGGTGGAGGGCACCCTCTATCCTCTTTTGACGCGCTTGAAGAACGATGACTTATTAGGTTACGAGTGGGTGGAGTCCACCCAAGGGCCGCCGCGCAAGTACTACCGCCTTACCCCTAAGGGGGAGGCCTTCCTGCATGAGCTCGAGAGTTCCTGGCAGGAGTTGGTCGATACGGTCGCCCGCATCAGCCGTCCTTTGTTGCCGGCTCCCGGAAGGGATGCCGTGGCCATTTAACCATTAACCGTCATTAATAAGAGATAACAATGAAAAAGACATTGACCGTGAATTTGGGAGGCACCGTCTATTACATCGACATAGATGCCTTTCACCTGCTCGACACCTACTTGCAGAACTTGAAAGCGCACTTCGGGCGCGAGACCGGCGGCGACGAGATAGTAGACGATATAGAGCGGCGCGTCTCCGAGTTGTTCGCCCAGCGGGTGGAAGGCGGGGAGCGCGTCATCACCCTTGGCATGGTAGAGGAGGTGATACGTTGCTTGGGCCGACCCGAGGAGATGGAGGACGACGGCGACGACGATTACCATACCGCTTCTATCTACACCGATGCCGAGGCTTCCCCTCGTGCCGACGCCACGGACGGCGACACGTTAACCGGCGCTTCCCCTGCCGGCGATACAGCGGCCGACAGTACAAACGCAAACACTACTTCAAACAGTGGCGGCGGCACCTCAACCATTGCCGACGGTACCGCCCCGAAAGCCCACAGAAAGCTCTTCCGCAACCCCGACGACCGCATCTTGGGAGGCGTTATCGGCGGCTTGGCCTGCTACTTGGGCTGGAACGCCACGCTGTTGCGGCTGCTCTTGGTGGTAATCCTCATTGCAGGCCACGGCATCTTGGTGCCCGTCTATCTCGTGTGCTGGCTCATCATCCCCTTGGCCCATACCGCCGCCCAGAAGTTAAGCATGCAGGGCAAGCCCGTCACCATGGAAAGCATCGGGCAGAGCGTCACCGGTTGCCTTGCCGACAAGAAGACACGCACCACGCTCCAGAAGATAGGCGACGGGCTCACCGCCGTTATAGGCTGGATATTGAAAGCCTGCCTTGTGCTGCTCGTGGTGCTCTGCTGCCCGCTGCTGTTGGGCTTGGGCATCGTCTTCGTGGTGTTGCTCTGCTCGGTCATCGCGTTGGCCGTAGGGGGCGGTGCCACGCTCTTCTCGCTCATTCCCTTGCCGTTCCATCTCTTCTCGCTTGCGGCGGCGCCCGCCATCATCCTTGTTACGGCAGCCATCTTGATCGTGGCCATCCCGCTCATCGGCTTGGTATGGGCCATCCTTTCGAGGCTCTTCCGTTGGCGGCCGGTAGCCACGTGGCTCAAGTGGGCCATGGTCATCCTTTGGCTCGTGGCCATCATCGTGTTCGGCACCTGCGTCATGCTGCATGCCGACCTCTTCTCCACCCTGCACAAGTACGTGACGGGCGGCGGCTGGCCCTTGGGACGGTTCTTTTAGGTCAAGGCTTCAACCACTTGTCAAGCCACTCGAAGAAGGTGCGTTGCCACAGCACGCCGTTCTGCGGCTTCAACACCCAGTGGTTCTCGTCGGGAAAGACAAGCAGCTCGGCGGGTATGCCGCGCAGGGTGGCGGCGTTGAAGGCGGCCATGGCTTGGTTGGCCAAGATACGGTAGTCGCGCTCGCCGTGTATGCACAAGATGGGCGTGTCCCACTTGTCCACAAAACGGTGGGGCGAGTTGGCGAAGGTGCGTTGCGCCGTGGCGTTGTCCTTCTCCCAATAGGCGCCGCCCATGTCCCAGTTGGCAAACCACATCTCTTCCGTCTCCAAGTATTGCATCTCCATGTTGAAGATGCCGTCGTGGGCGATGAACGCCTTGAAGCGCTTGTCGTGGTGTCCGGCCAGCCAGTAAACCGAGAAGCCGCCGAAGCTGGCACCCACGCAGCCCAAATGGTCCTTGTCCACGTAAGGCTCCTTGGCCACCTCGTCGATGGCGGTGAGGTAGTCGCGCATGCACTGCCCGCCATAGTCGCCGCTTATCTGTTCGTTCCACTCCACGCCGAAGCCCGGCATGCCCCGGCGGCAAGGCGCCACGATGATGTAGTCGTTGGCCGCCATGATCTGGAAGTTCCAACGATAGCTCCAGAACTGGCTCACGGCGCTTTGTGGTCCCCCTTCGCAATAGAGTAGGGTGGGGTACTTCTTCGAGGCGTCGAATTGTGGCGGATAGATGACCCACGTGAGCATCTGCTTGCCATCGGTGGTGGTAATCCACCGCTCCTCCACACGTCCCGGCTCCAACTGGTCGTAGATGGCTTGGTTCTCATGGGTGAGCTGACGGGCATCGGCATACGTCCCCTCGTCCCCTTGGGTGTTTACCGCATAGATCTCGTCGCCCATGCTCATGGAGTGGCGCATGGCTACTAACTGCTTTCCACACAAGGCAAGCGAGGCGTAGTCGTGCACGCCCTCGGTAAGCTGTGTCAGCCGGTCGTCCTCCTCCAAGTCGATACGGTAAATCTGTGTGGTGCCGTGCCAAACGCCCGTGAAGTAGATACTGTGGGCATCGCCGTTCCACACGAAGGCATCCACATTCGACTCGAACGCCCGGCTTGCGAAGCGCTTCTGGCCAGTCTGCAAGTCCATGACGAAGAGGCGGTTCAAGTCCGACTCATACCCGTCGCGCTCCATGCTGAGCCACGCGATGTAGCGACCGTCGGGCGAGTACTGCGGGTTGGTGTCGTAGCCCATGTTCTCCGGAGTGATATCCGTGGTCTCCTTGGTGGCTATATCATAGAGATAGATGTCCGAGTTGGTGGAGAGCGCATACGCCATGCCCGTCTTCTTGCGGCAAGTGTAGGCTATCTGTTTCGAGTCGGGGCTCCATGCCAGCTGCTCCATGCCCCCGTCGGGCCTCATGGGGCTTTCGTAAGGCTCGCCCTCCAACAGGTCCTGCACATTGGCGATGCCCGCACCGTCGAAGTCGGCCACAAAGGGGTGGGGTGCGCCCGTCACCCATTCGTCCCAATGCTTGTACATCAAGTCGGTAATGATGCGTCCGCTCGCCTTGGGCAGGTCGGGATACTTCCGGGCGGTAGTCTCCACGGTCTTCACCTCGGCGATGAAGAGCAGCTTCGTGCCGTCGGGCGAGAAGGCGAAACCCTCGATGTCGCCGTCATAAGTGGTGATTTGCTTGCGGCCCGTGCCGTCCGGGTTCATCTCCCACACTTGGTTCGATCCGCTTTCATCACTCAAGTAAGCCAGTTTCGTTCCCTCCTTGATCCAAGCCGGGTCGCTCTCGTGTGCGGCCGTGTGGGTAAGCTGCCGGTTGTCGCCGCCATCGGCCGCCATTACATAGAGTTCCGTGTTGCTTTTGTTGGCCTCTACGCTGTAGTAAGTCACGGGATAGACTACCTGCGCTCCGTCGGGCGAGACCACCGGCGTGCCTATACGCCCCATCGCCCAAAGCGCCTCGGGTGTCATGCGGTGGCTCTCTATGCGGATGTCAGAGCGCCCGATGAGCGTCTTCCCGTCATCGCCATGGCCATTCCCGCCACAGCCCGCCAACAGAATGGTTGCTGCCATAATCCATAGTTTTGAATGTTTCATACTCCTTGCTTTTTTGTTCCGTCAGCGAAGATACACATTTTGTTTCTACCACGCCGCATAATAAGGGCGATTATTGGCGGAAAATCTCACAATGTTTCTCTATGGATGATACTTTACATCTCATAGCTATCATAAAGCGTGTTCCACGGCTTTCTTTCTCAATCCGTTCCAATTCATGGTAATCGTTCAATGCCGCAATTATATAACGTTTCTGTAATGTATGAAAGCTTTCGTCCATTTACTTGCTTTATAAGCTTCAGGCATAATGATAAGGTTCTAAAAGGTTAATAATAAGTTGTTTAATTCGAGTGTCCCGATTAAAGGCACACGCTGTAGACCTACCATGCAAAGATACGAAACCCCGCCCCCGCCATTGGCTCAATTTGGCTCACTTTGGCTCATTATTTGAGGGGAGGGTGTGTCAGTACCCGAATAAAAACGGGGAAAAGCCTGTCGGACGTCAAAGCCGACTTCCGTACCGTATAAGCGTTTGAAGAGATGGAAGAGATTACCAAAGAGCAGTATGCGTATGCAGAGGCAAGG
>JAJPYP010000159.1 GCA_021204885.1 Prevotellaceae bacterium | reverse complement strand
CTCGGAGAACAACCTGCGCTTGGCACAACAAGATACCGAAGAGCTCACCATCCGCCGCCTCACCTACAAGAACCCCACCATGAAAGCCAAGTTTGCCGAGGCACGCAAGGCCGGCGCGGCGGTAGAGGTAAAGGAGGGGGAGGAATAGAGCATACTATCATGACAGGCTGTAAGCAGGCGGGCGGGACGCTTCGTCAGCCCTGCCTGTCTATATAAACAGCTAATTTTGAGAATAAACCGGAAATAGTCGCCATCTTCTTTGGTATTATGCTGTAGAAACATTATGTTTGCAGTACATAATAATCTTGGTATATGAAGTTCGTTGATAGAAAAGATGAAACGTCGCGTCTGCAACAGGCGCTTGCACGTGGGCGCTCCTCGTTGGTAGTGGTGTACGGCCGCAGGCGGTTGGGCAAGTCCACGCTTATCAAGAAGGTGTTGACGGGGCGTGACGTCTATTTCCTTGCCGACCGCTCGGAAGGGCACCTGCAACGGGCTTTGCTTGCCAAGGTAACGGCATCGCTGTTCCCCGACTTCGACAAGGTGGTTTATCCCGATTGGGAATCCCTGCTGCGTGCCATCGATTACCGAAGCGAGGAGCGCTTCACCCTCTGTTTGGATGAGTTTCCCTACTTGGTGGAGCAATCGCCCGAATTGCCGTCGGTCTTGCAGAAGCTTGTAGACGAGCGTCGGTTGAAGTACAACTTGGTGCTTTGCGGCTCATCGCAAGACATGATGTACGGGCTCTTTTTCGATGCATCGGCCCCTCTGTATGGCCGTGCCGACGAGATCATGAAGTTAGCCCCGCTGCGTTTGCCCTACATTGGAGAAGCGTTGGGGCTCGATGCCGTGCAAGCCATTCAAGAGTATGCCGTGTGGGGCGGCGTGCCGCGCTATTGGGAGTTGCGCGAGGAGAAGCAATCGCTTTCCGATGCCTTGTGGCACACCGTTTTTTCGGTAAACGGCACGCTCTATGAAGAACCCGTCAAGCTCTTCCGCGACGACGTGAAAGACATAGTCAAGACCTCCACCCTCATGTCTTATATAGGCAGCGGTGCCAACCGTCTCTCCGAGATCGCGAGCCGTTGCAACGAGCCCGCCACCAACCTGTCGCGTCCGTTGAAGAAGTTAGTCGACTTGGGTTACTTGGAACGCGAAACACCCTTTGGCGTGGACGAGAAGAACGCCAAGAAGAGCCTCTATAAGATAGCCGACCCCTACATGGCGTTCTACTATCAATTCGTGGTGCCCAACCGCTCCTTCATCGAGCTGGGTCGCCGTCTGCCCGTCGAGATGGCCTTGAACGCCCACTTGTCGGAATACGTAAGCATGCAATGGGAGAAGCTGTGCCGCAACGCCGTCGGCGGCAA
This sequence comes from Prevotellaceae bacterium, assembly GCA_021204885.1. The sequence goes on along the minus strand of JAJPYP010000159.1, from coordinate 11,976 downwards.
CCTTGTGGGCGACGTGCTTTATGGCAAGGCCAACCGTTGGTGGGGTACCGTGCTCAATGAAGAGAAGAAGCCCGAACAAGTGGAGTTCGACGTAGTGGCCGAGTCGCTCGACAAGCAACGCCTTCTTGTGGGTGAGTGCAAGTGGACGGCGCAAGCCCATGCCGGCCAACTTTTGACTACCTTGAAGCGCAAGGCCTCCCTGCTTCCCTTTGCCGCCGGTTACACCATCGTGCCGATGCTCTTCCTCAAGCACGCCCCCCAAGATGCCTGCCCGAACGTGTTGTTGCCGGCAGATGTCATCAAGCTATCAATGTAACTTTACCGGCTTACAATCTCTTGGCGGCTTCCCCCAAGTCATTGTAAAGCGCCACTTTGATTACCCCGTCCTGCTTGCTTTCAAAGAGCCGGTAGGCCTCTTCGATGCGCGACAAGGGGACGCGGTGCGTGATGAGCGGGGTGGTGTCGATCTCTCCCTCAGCGATGAGGCGCAGTATCTCCCCGCAATCGCAACCGTCCACGCCGCCCGTCTTGAAGGTGAGGTTCTTGCCATACATCTCGGGCAGAGGCAACGTTTGCGGCCGGTCGTATAGCGCCACGATGGTGCAGATGGCGTTAGGACGGGCGCATTGCCAAGCCAAGGAGAAGGTATCATCCCCGCCCGCCACTTCGATGACCACATCGGCACCGCCGTGGTCGCTGTGTGCTTTTACATACGACAGGCATGTGTCAGGAGATACAACCTCCACTTGCGGATAGTGCCGCCGCACGAACTCCCTGCGCTCCGGTGAGCGCTCGCAGACGATGACGCGCTTGGGTCGTTTCAGCAGTACGCAAAGCAGCGTGCAGATGCCCGTGGGCCCCGCGCCGATAACCAGCACGGTATCCTCCCGCTTAATCTCCGAGATGCGGGCCGCCCAGTAGCCCGTGGCGAGGATGTCGCCTGTAAAGAGCGCCTGCTCGTCGGTCACGTTGTCGGGGATGCGGTTCAATCCTTGGTCGGCGAAGGGCACGCGCACGTAGGCCGTCTGCCCGCCGTCTATGCGGCAGCCCAATGCCCAGCCTCCCTCCTTGTCGGTGCAGTTGTTCACATACCCATGGCGGCAGAAGAAGCACTCCCCGCAGAAGGTCTCCACGTTCACCGTCACGCGGTCGCCCGGCCTGACGTGTGTCACTTGCGCTCCTACGGACTCCACTACACCCACCATCTCGTGCCCCACGGTGATGCCCGGCACCGCCCGCGGCACGCTGCCGTGCTTTATATGCAAGTCGCTGGTACAGATGCTGCCCAAGGTCACCCTCACGACGGCATCGCGCGGCCGCTCCACCACCGGCTTCGCTTTCTCGCGCCACGCGAACACCCCCTGCTCGATATATGTATATGCCAACATCGTCCTCTTTCTCTTCTTGCCCACAAAGCTAACGCTTTTTTGGCAAAGAAGTTCTCCCGTAGATAGAATTGAATCCCGATTTCCCAGCTGAATAGTTGAAACAAACGTTCTTTTTGCCAATCCATCTGCGATTATCATCAAAGAATGATTATCTTTGCAGATGAATTGGCAATTACATCGAATGAATAAAGGAGTATCCATAGCAGAATGGGTAGAACATCATAAGTTTCGAGGCTTCTACACATTTACATTGGACGAAGTGAAAGGAGCTTTTCCTTCTTTTACTCCGGGATACATTGCCACATCGTTAAATCGTTTGGTAATGCAGAAGATAATCATATCTCCTGCAAGAGGTTTTTATGTCATAATCCCGACTGAATATGCCTTGACCGGAGTTGTCGCTCCCCTATTCTATATAGATCAAATGATGGAGTTCCTGAAACGAAAGTATTACATAGGGTTACTTAATGCCGCCGAATTTTATGGAGCTGCCCATCAACGCCCGCAAACCTTTACAATAATCAATACCTATCCGGAAATAAGAAGCGGGGAACGTTCAAATATCCGTTTTGTATTTATCTGTCGTAAAGACATTGAGGACAAATTCATTGTACGGCATAAAAGTCGTTTAGGTACTGTAAATGTATCGTCTGCCGAACTTACAGCCATTGATCTCGTGGCGAATGAAGAGAAAGTAGGGGGACTGAACCGTGTTTGTTCCGTGTTGAACGACCTTGTAGATTATATTGATTTCAACGAAGTCGACGACAGTATTTTTTCTATTTATCCGATACCGGTTTATCAGCGTCTTGGTTATATTCTGGAATCGGTATTAGAAAAAAGGTCATTGGCTGACAATGTTTACACGTCATTGAAGCGACTTGGCGGACGAATCAGGACCATTCCGTTTAAAAGCGGGAAAACGACAGAAGGGTACTTATCCGAGAACCGTTGGAAGGTGATTGAAAACCAAGAAATAGACATAGACGAATGATACCGGAAATATACATACAAGATTGGCGTGCTTCCGCACCTTGGTCACAGGATGTACAAGTCGAGCAAGATTTACTGGTATGTCGCGCCATAGTTGAAATATACAAAGACGATTATTTGCGTGAGAATCTTGCTTTTTGAGATTCTTACGTATCAATTGGACGAATTGCTCGGGACGAAATTAAGGGCTCTGTACCAGCGTAGAAAAGGACGTGATTTGTTTGATCTTTACAAAGCGTTGACAACGACTTCCATCAATGAAGAAAATGTTATTAGGTGTTATTACAAATACATGGGTTTTGTGGTTGACCATATCCCCACATACAAGGAATTCATAAATAACATGGAAGATAAAATGCAGGATGACGAGTTCCTTGGAGACACATCACAGCTACTTCGTTACGGAGACAGATTCACACCAGAAGATGCCTATATGATTGTTAAAAAGAGATTGATTGACCGTTTACAATAGAATAGACGACAGTCTAATGACCGGGAGAGACCTTTTCAGGAAAAGCGGCCTCTTTCAACAGCCAGTAGATGGACTGCATGCAGCAGCTCACGCGATGCCATCCCGCTTTCAGCGTCACGGTATCTTTACGCAGGTAAACGCGCTTGTTCACCTCGATCATGAACGAGGAGTAGCCATGCCTTAGTTGCCTCAGACGTGCCTCGGGAAGCGGTTGCAGCGCGTTGGAGTAGGGGGTGTTGATGCCGCATGTAAACCTGTATTCCTGTATCGTCTCCACGATGTCGTTTATCAGCTTGTCGGCCGGCCGGGAGCTGTCTTCATTAAAGCCGATGCAGATGTCCACATCGCTTAAAAAGCTTGGAAACGAATGGCAGTCAATCAAGAAGGTGTTGTATCCCTCATCGTCGTTGCGCAGAATTTCCTGCGCTATGCCTTGCAGATAGGCCTCACGTTCACGGTATAGCTGCCGCTTTTCCTGCTCGTCGACAAAGCGTGTCATCCCCTCGAAGCGTTGCATTTCATGCGACGATTTCTCGCCATGGCAGTGCTCAAGCAAGCTTGCACTGCTCATCTGGCTTAACGGAAATCGTTCGTAAACGATGCCTTGGCCCACGCGCTCCATCTCATCGTCTACCAACCTTTCCACATCCACCACGAAGCGGCTCTTGTCGAACACATGCATCGATATGTCTTTCTCCTCCCCGAAGGGGTCGTTGGGGCGGAAGATGATGTTCGTGTGCCAGTCGGTCCACGTATAGACCTGTTCCAACAATCCCTCTACATTCAACCACCTTGCCTGCTCTATGCCGTTGATGCTCGCGTGCGGCACGTTCAATACGATTTTGTTTTTCAATGCGTCCATATTGCTGTCATTGGTTTCTCTTTCCGCTTTCGGGCGGGAAAGGGAAATGCATTCATACAATTTATTTGCTTACAAAGATAGGGTTATTCTTTGGGTAAAGCAAGGATGGATGCTTTATATAGGATGGTATATACGGATTGGGAAGCGCAGTTCTGCCGAAGCGCTTGAACAGACCCTGCCGAAGCGCTTGAACAGACTCTGCCGAAGCGCTTGAACAGACCCTGCCGAAGCGCTTGAACAGACTCTGCCGAAGCGCTTGAACAGACTCTGCTGAAGCGCTTGAACAGACCCTGCCGAAGCGCTTCCGCATAAAATCGCTTCACGGTCGTCTTTACTCATAAAATGGGTTGATTTTGCTCTTTAACAAACTTTATTTGAAATAGACGATGATAAAAGAGACTAAATAGCCATTGTGAACTGACAATGTCGTATCTTTGTAGTATAAGCATCTACGAGTGTGAATCTAAATCTAATAATTAACGGCTATACCTTCTTATTATGGCAAAAGCTTTTAAAGTACGCGCCCGCAAGGTAAACTTCGGTGAGCGCGAAGGTGAAACGGTGTACAATGTAGTACCTGTAAGTTATGGAATCCTTTCCACGGACGATGCCGCCAAGCAAATATCCGTAGAGTCATCCCTCTCGCCGGGGGATGTGAAAAACGTCTTGGACCGCTACGCGCATTACGTGGTGCAGAACTTGAGAAACGGTTATGACATCGAGCTGTTGGGATTCGGGTCTATCTATCTGCGTTTCATTACGGGGCAAAGCGTCTCGAACCGCGCCGACGCCGACGCATCGTTGGTGCGTAACGTAGTACCGGGATTCAGGCCTTCGTTCACATGTATCAGTAAGAGTGAACGGCGGTATGACTTGATTCCGGAAAAGATCCAGTTAGTGCCTTTTTCCGACAGTCAAATGGGTAAGTCAGGCGGCAAGGCGGATACGTCAGCCGACGCTTCCACCGCATCTACTGCCTTGTAGTCGTCCTGCCATGGGCATGGGCAAGCGAACGGGATTGTGTCCGCCCTGCGGACACAACCCCGTTCTACAACCTTAACGCTTCGTTTACAGGCGGAAAGACAGAGATTCGAACTCTGGGAACGGTTACCCGTTCACCGCATTTCGAGTGCGGCCCGATCGACCACTCCGGCACCTTTCCTTTTCGATGCTGCAAAGGTAATGCCTTTTGCGCTGATTATCGGTGCTTGGGGCCTACAATTTGCATGCGTGGGGCGCTCTTTTAGGGATTTTTTGCATATTAGCGCCTTGATGGATAAAGACGGGGCGTTTACTATCGTGGGGGCGGCAAACGTAGATTATAGGGCTCTTCCGCTTATTTTTTTACCGTGCCTGCATGATAATCGAGGAATTTTGTGTATGTTTGCCGTGTAATTTAAACGGATGGAATTATGAAAAGGATTCTCTGCACGATAGCCGTCGCCCTCACCGCTTTGGTCTTGGCACTGCCTGCCCGGGCACAGCTGGTTCAGTTCGGTTTCAAGGGGGGCTTGAACTTCACGAAATTGGGCTGGCCCAATAAGACTGAAATAAGGAATGTGACCAATTCCATGAAGCAGACGCGCACCGGTTTCTTCCTTGGCCCGATGATTGAGCTGAACCTGCCCGTACTGCCCATCGGCTTCGACGGTGCCATCGTCTACTCCTTGCGCGGAGGCGATGCCGGTCGGCAATCATGGAAACAATCGGGCTTCGAGGTGCCATTGCATGTGAAATATACTTTCGGCTTGGGCGCCAACAGCGGTGTCTTTATAGCGGCCGGCCCCGACCTGTACTTGAACCTGCGCTCGAACTCCAACAACGCCAAGTATAAGGTGGCCCAGTTGGGCATCAATGTGGGTGCGGGCTTCAAGATTACCAAACACTACCGCTTCGGTGCCGAGTACTTGATACCTGCCACCAAGAGTTACGGGGGAGAGGGTAAACTCTTCTCGGATACCAAGGTAAAGGGTTGGCAGGTAAATCTCGCCTACTTGTTCTGATGCATAGCCGCGGGGCGCGATGGAGACGTTCGTCGATGTCATACTGCCCTTGCCTTTGCGTCGTACCTTCACTTACTCCTTACCGCAGGGCATAGCCGGTGCAGTGCGCACGGGTTGCCGTGTGACGGTGCCTTTCGGACGGAAAAACTACTATACGGGCATTGTAAAGGCGGTGCATTATACCCGCCCCATGGAATACGAGGTGAAGCCGGTGGCTGCCTTGCCCGATGCCCAGCCCGTGTTGCTGCCCCGCCAGCTCAAGTTCTGGGAGTGGCTCTCAGACTATTATCTCTGCTCCTTGGGCGATGTCTTCAAGGCCGCCCTTCCCTCGGGGCTGAAACCCGAAAGCGACGCGCTTGCCGATATGGAGGCGTTGCAACAGGCTTGTAAACCCAAAACCCAGACGTACGTGCGCTTGGCCGAGTCTCTGTGCGAACAGGCACGGCTCAAGATGCTCTTCGACGCGCTGCAACGGCGTGCGCCCAAGCAGCTTGACTTGCTCATGCGTTACTTGGAGCAGTCGGGCTTCCTTGCTACGGGCCAGGCGAAGGCGGTGCCCAAAGCTGCCCTGCTGCAAGCGGGCGCATCGGTCGCCGCCTTCAACGGCTTGACGGGCAAGCATGTATTGGAGGCCTACAGCGTGGAGGTGGAGCGTCAGGATGAAGAGGCGTCGCAAACGGTGACCGCCACGGCCCATCCGCTCAGCGCCCCGCAACAAGCGGCCTACGAAGCCATTCAGGCGAGCTTCCGCCAGAAGAACGTCTGCCTGCTCTATGGGGTGACGGCGGCCGGCAAGACGGAAATCTACATCCACTTGATAGAAGAGACGTTGCGCCAAGGCAGGCAGGTACTCTATCTGCTCCCCGAGATTGCCTTGACCACGCAGATAACCGAGCGGCTCAAGCGGCTGTTCGGTCCAAGGCTGGGCATCTACCACTCCAAGTTCACCGATGCCCGCCGGGTGGAGCTATGGCTACGACAGCTCACGGACAAGGCCTACGACGTGATACTGGGCGTGCGCTCGTCGGTGTTCCTGCCTTTCCGTAACTTGGGATTGGTCATTGTGGACGAGGAGCATGAGAACAGCTACAAGCAGCAAGACCCTGCCCCGCGTTACCACGCCCGCAACGCCGCCATCGTGTTGGCCGGCCTCTATGGTGCCAAGACGCTCCTTGGTACGGCCACGCCTGCTTTGGAGAGCTGGCACAACGCCTTGACGGGCAAGTATGGGTTGGTCACGTTGAAGGAGCGCTACAAGGCGGTGCAGTTGCCGCGCGTCATTCCGGTGGACATGCAGGAGTTGCTGCGCAAGAAGATAGTGCACGGCCCCTTCTCGCCGCTGTTGCTGCAATTGATGCGCGAGGCCTTGGAGTGCAAGCAGCAGGTCATCCTCTTCCAGAACCGCCGTGGCTTCGCCCCCATGATAGAGTGCCATACGTGTGGCTGGGTGCCGCGTTGCCGTGACTGCGACGTGAGCTTGACTTACCACAAGGGCTCGGGGCAGTTGGTGTGTCACTATTGCGGCTACACCATGGCGTTGCCCGCCCGTTGCCCCGCATGCGACGGTACCGACTTGCGCGGGCATGGCTTCGGTACGGAGAAGATTGAGGACGACATTCGCGACTTGTTCCCCGAGGCGCGTGTGGCGCGTATGGATTTGGACACCACCCACACGCGCACGGCTTACGAGCGCATCATCGCCGACTTCGAGGCGGGGCGCACGGATATATTGATTGGCACGCAAATGGTGTCTAAAGGGCTTGACTTCGACCGCGTGAGCGTGGTGGGCATACTCAATGCCGACACCATGTTGAACTATCCCGACTTCCGCGCTTACGAGCGGGCTTTCCAGCTCATGGCGCAAGTGGCGGGGCGTGCCGGCCGCAAGGAGCGGCAGGGTATGGTGGTGTTGCAGACAAGGAACGTGGCGCATCCCATCATTCCGCAAGTGATGCATAACGATTACGAAGGAATGGCGGCAGGGCAACTCTCCGAGCGGCAGCTGTTCCGTTACCCGCCCTATTACCGCTTGGTGTACGTCTACTTGAAGGGGCGCGAGGAGCCGCGCTTGGAGACGATGGCCGGGGCGATGGCCGCACGGCTGTCTACTCTATTGGGTAAGTGTGTATTGGGACCCGACAAGCCGCCTGTGGCCCGCGTGCAGACGCTCTTTATCCGCAAGATCATGTTGAAGATAGCCCCCCACGTCTCCTTTACCGCCGTGCGCCGCCTCTTGTTGCAACTGCAAGAGGAGATGCTGCGCGACGCCCGCTTCAAGTCGATGCAGGTCTATTACGATGTCGATCCGATGTAGAAAGAGCTTCGGAGGCCTTTAGGCCGACCAAGCCTCCCCTATAAGGGGAGGTTTGGAGGGGTGGTATAGAAAAGATATAAGCGGCAGCGCCGCTTCGGAGGCCTTTAGGCCGACCAAGCCTCCCCTATGAGGGGCGGTTTGGTGGGGTGGTTAGGAAAGCAATCCCTTTTTCACCGAAAAAGGGATTGCTTTATATCACATAAAGCAATCCCGTCTCTGATAATTATGAAAAAATGAAATGCGTTAGCGCTCAAGCTTGCTTGAGCGCTACTCAGGGAATTGTCGGTTAAAGACAATGTGCGTGCATCAATCATCGGATGCCAAGCCGGTGTACCGGTAGCCCGATACTTTCAGCTTGTCATAGTACTGGCCAATGGCCTCGTCGTCGCTGAAGGTGACGTAGAACACGATGCTGTCGGCCGCCGTTCCGTGTGGATTGATGGCGGCTCCATAGAGTATCTTGCCGCCGTCGATGGTCACGCCGCTGTCATAGTAGTTGTTGGCCGCGCTGCCGTCGGTACCGAAGGTAAGCGTGCCCGGGTCCAAGTTTACCCTCACCTTGAAAGACCAGAAGTTCTCCATATCGTCTACGAACATCCGGTCGGGTGCGTCGGCCGCCGTGTTGTAGGTGTAGAGCAGGGTGCGCCCCACACCATACACGTCAGGGGCCACCACGTTGCCGGCAGCATCGGCGCCGTCGTAGGTTACATACCACTGGCCGGCGGCGGCCACCGTGGCGGTTTGACCCACGTCTTCTTTCTGGCAGGCGGCAAAGAGCAGGCCCGCGCATATCAGGGATAAATAGATTGTCTTCTTCATACCTCAATTATCTTTTATACATTGTAACATGGAAATAAAGCGGGTTGTCGGAGTATTCCACTACCCATGAGAGAGAACCGGCAGTCGCGTCAAACAGACCTTCGGTGAGGGCTTCGGCTTTGTCTCCCCAACCGGGAACGAAGCTGTCCACCAACTCTACGGTACCGTCGGCGGCGATGGTGACGGTGCCTTGCATGGCATAGCTGCTGCCATAGCCGGCACGTTCAGCATACCAGCCGCCGAACATGTCGTCCACGTTGTAGGTGCCGTCTCCATTGTTCAATACGATAATCTCGAAGCTGGCTCCGTAAGCCGTTTCGCCTTTATAATCACGGTAGCTTTCGGGGTCGGTATCGTAGATTCCTTCAATGGCGTCATTGGGGTCGGTCACGATGACCTTGCGGGATGTACTGGAAGCGAAACCGTCGGCATTCACGATGGTATAGGTGATGGAGTAGACACCGGATTTGGAGGTGTTTACGTTTGAATCCACTACCACTTGGCCGGTTACATCCTCACCGTCCATTATGGCGGAATAACCGGGTTCCATATACGTGCCGCCTTTGTCTACATAGAGTGTCGTTTCTCCTTCCAAAGTCAGCTCGGGATAGTAGGTAATCCCCGTCACGCCGGCCGTGTCCTCGCTGCAACTTGTTACGAAGGGTACAAGCGCGGTGAGCAGCATGAAGTATAGTAATGTTCTTTTCATTGTGCTTTCTTTTTTAGTTGTTATACGTTATTTGGCCCAGAATACGGGTGAGGTATAGCCGGGGAACGCGGGTACGTTCGAGTTGGTGGACGAGGAGCTCTCCGGATAAGGGAAGCGTTCCAGCAGGTGGTTCTCGCCTACCTGTCCGAACACCTCGATGGGGGTGTAGAGCGTGTAGGGAACGTAGCTTGAGGTGTTGAAGGAGTCGTCGTTGCCGGGCTTGTAGAAGTCGGTGCCTTTCATGCCGCTGAATGCGGGATAGTCCAAGCGGCGCAGCTCGCACCAGCCTTCAAAGGGGTTGGTGCCGCAGAGCATCACCCATTTGGCGTTGCCCAAGCTCTGCTTGTAGTTGCCGTTGTCGTAAGGGTAGCGGGCGATGTACTCATCGGCTCCCTCAACGCCGGCCGAGGCAAACGAGGCTTCCACACCGGCGGCATAATGCTTGGCGGCTTCGGCTTCGGAGCCGTAGCGGGCGTAGTATTCGGCGATGAAGAACTCCACTTCGGCTACGCTCATCAGGTAGACGGGCATGTCATAGCTGGCCACGGGACGGCACCAGTCGGTCAGGCTGTTGCTGCTGGGGTATTGCGTACCCGACACGCTCCCGATGTACTCGCCTTTGCTGTTGGTCTCGAAGTAGGCGGGCAGACGGGGGTCGCTGTATTCGTTATCGCCCGTGATGTGCATGGTGCCTATAATGGCCAAGTTGCCGCAGATATTGATTTGGTTGGAACCGAAACTTGTCGAGAACTCTTCGGCATAGAAGGGACTCATGGCGTTGGCGGAATTCTCCCAGCAGTCGGTATAGGTTACGTCTTCCGTGGGGAAGTTGTTCTCGGCAACCAAGGCGCCCGCCTCTTTCGACACGTCTTTCACGCCGGCCATGCGCATGAGCAGTTTCAGCTTGAGCGCGTTGGCGAACTGTATCCACTGCGTGGCGTTGGCCGACGGATAGAGGAAGTTGGTGCAGACGCGGTTGTTGTTCCTCGCCAATGCCAAGGCTTCGTCCAATTCGGCAAGTACGCCTTCATAGACCACTTGTCCGTCGTCATATTGCGGCTTGGTAGTGGTTGCCGGGTCGAGCGCTTCGGCGTAGGGAACCTCGCCGTAGCAGTCTACCAATGCTTGGTAGATGAAGGCACGCAGGGTGGTGGCGGCCAAGTAGGTGCCCCACTCTTCTTCTTCGGCCGACTTCTCGCGTATGGTCTTCAAGTTGTTCAATCCCTTTTGGGTGAATTGCGTGTAGTTGGCGCTGCTGCGCGTGGCCGACATCTGGAACTGTGAGAAGTCCACGTAGTTGCTCGTGCCGTTCAAGTGGGCGTAGGCCATGGAGTAGAAGCCGCCCGTGATGCGCAGGAAGTTGCCGTAGCAAGTGGCTACGGTCATCTCTACGGCGGGCATGAGCACGTCGCTCCCTATGTTCTCCGTGGAGGGCGAGTTGGGGCTTTCGTTAATGTCCAAGTAGCTGTTGCAAGAGGCCAATCCCACCCCTAACAGCAAGATAGTTATCAATATGGTCTTTTTCATCTCTTTTTTCTCCTTTCTTAGAATTTTACGCTTAGGTTGCAGCCGAACACACGGCACGACGGGTTGGAGTAGAGCTCGCCGAACTGGGTGCCCAAGTCACCGTAAGAGGCTTGCGATATGGTGGTGGATTCGGGGTCTACGTAGAAGTTGTCTTTGGCCGTCCATGTGAACACGTTGTTGCAGAAGGCCGTCAAGGCGATTCCCTGCAAGGAGATGGCTTCCACCCATCTCTTGGGAACGTTCCACGTGAGGCTGATGTTGCGCAGCTTTACGAACGAGCGGTCTATCAAGAGCTTCTCGCCGCCGGTGCCGTATCCGTACTTGTCGTAGTAGTTCTGGTAACTGCTGTTGTAGAGGTAGATGGGCGTGGTGTTCTCCACATATCCGCCTTCACTTGCCACTACCGAGTTGGGAATGACGAAGGGACGGCGCTCGTTGTAGGTGGTGATGTAGCCGTTGCCGGTGAACTCCATGATGTTCTTGGTGCGGCAGAACATGTAGCCGCCCTTGCGGATGTCGAGCGCGGCGCTCAGGGTGAAGTCCTTGTAGGTAAGAGAGGTGGTGAAGCCGCCCGTCCAGTCGTTGTTCATGTTCTTGCCGGTGTCCTGCACCTTGTCGCTCAGCACGGGATAGCCATTGGAGTCGACAATCATCTTGCCGTCGTCGGTATAAGTGGGCAGGTAGGTGTAGAACTCGCCCATGGGCTTGCCCTCTTCGGCATACATGTAGACGGCGTCGCTGCCGGCAGAGTAGGAGTAGATGCCTGTCTTGCCGCCTTCCAAGCTCTCGGGCATGGAGATTACCTTGTTCTTGTTCTTGGCGAAGTTGAAGTCCAATTCCCAACGGAAGTTCTTCGTCTCCACGGGAACGGTGGTAAGGAGTAATTCAA
>JAJPYP010000051.1 GCA_021204885.1 Prevotellaceae bacterium | reverse complement strand
TGGAAAAGAGATTCAAACGTACCACGGTGACCTCGGCGTTGCCGTATGCCAACGGACCGGTACACATCGGTCACCTTGCAGGGGTGTATATTCCTGCCGACATTTATGTCCGTTACTTGAGATTGAAGAAAGAGGACGTGCTCTTCATTGGCGGCTCGGACGAACATGGCGTGCCCATCACCATCCGCGCCCGTAAGGAGGGAGTCACCCCGCAGGATGTGGTAGACCGCTACCATGCCCTCATCAAACGGTCGTTCGAGGAGTTCGGCATCTCGTTTGACATCTACAGCCGCACCACCTCGGCCATACACCACCAGTTGGCCGCCGACTTCTTCCGTAAGCTCTACGACAAGGGTGAGTTCATCGAGAAGACTACCATGCAGTATTACGATGAAGAGGCGGGACAGTTCTTGGCCGACCGCTACATCACCGGCGAGTGCCCCTATTGCCACGCCGAGGGAGCCTACGGCGACCAGTGCGAGAAGTGCGGTTCCAGCCTCAGCCCCACCGAGCTCATCAACCCCAAGAGCGCCATCAGCGGCAGCCAGCCGGTGATGCGCGAGACCAAGCATTGGTACCTTCCTTTAGACAAGCACGAGCCTTGGCTGCGCCGCTGGATATTGGAAGAACACAAGGAGTGGCGGCCCAACGTCTACGGCCAATGCAAGAGTTGGCTTGACATGGGCTTGCAACCCCGTGCGGTGAGCCGCGACTTGGATTGGGGCATCCCCGTACCGGTGGAGGGTGCCGAAGGAAAGGTGCTCTACGTGTGGTTCGACGCGCCGATTGGCTACATCAGCAATACCAAGGAGCTGCTTCCCGAGGATTGGGAGAAGTGGTGGAAAGACCCGGAAACGCGGTTAGTGCACTTCATCGGCAAGGACAACATCGTGTTTCACTGCATCGTCTTCCCGGCCATGCTGAAGGCCGAAGGAAGTTACATCCTGCCCGACAACGTGCCGGCCAACGAGTTCCTGAACTTGGAGGGTGACAAGCTATCCACCTCGCACAACTGGGCCATCTGGCTGCACGAGTACTTGCAGGAATTCCCCGGCAAGCAGGACGTGCTGCGCTATGTGCTCACCGCCAACGCCCCCGAGACGAAGGACAACGATTTCACATGGAAAGACTTTCAAGCACGCAACAACAACGAGTTGGTGGCCGTGTACGGCAACTTCGTGAACCGTGCCTTGCAGCTCACCAAGAAGTATTTTGGCGGCGTGGTGCCCCAAGCGGGAGAGCTCACCGATTACGACCGCGGCATCTTGCAGGAGTTTGCCGGCGTGAAAGGGGAAGTGGAGAAGCTGCTCGACAGCTTCAAGTTCCGCGACGCGCAGAAAGAGGCGATGAACTTGGCACGCATAGGCAACAAGTACTTGGCCGATACCGAACCGTGGAAATTGGCCAAGACAGACATGGCGCGGGTGGCCACCATCCTGAACATCTCCTTGCAGTTGGTGGGCAACTTGGCCATCGCCTTTGAACCCTTCCTGCCCTTCAGTAGCAAGAGGCTGCGCGGCATGTTGCAGATAGAGGAGCTCTCATGGGAGAGCTTGGGGCGCACCGACCTCTTGCCGGCGGGGCACCGCTTGGGTGAACCCGCCCTGCTCTTCGAGAAGATCGCCGACGAGACCGTGCAGGCACAAGTAGACAAACTACTTGCCACCAAGCGGGCCAATGAGGCGGCGTCCTACAAAGCCAAGCCGGTGAAGCCTACGGTCAGTGCCGAGACGTTCGGTCAAATGGATATCCGTGTAGGCACCGTCTTGGAGTGCACGCCCGTACCCAAGATGAAGAAGTTGTTGGCCTTCAAGATAGCCGACGGGTTGGAGAACCGCACCATCGTGAGCGGTATCGCCCCATATTACAAGCCCGAAGAGCTTATAGGAAAACAAGTGCTCTTCATCGCCAACTTGGCCCCGCGCCAGTTCAAGAACGGGCTGGTGAGCGAGGGAATGATACTCTCCGCCGAAGACGTGGACGGCACCATCGCAGTGACTTCCGTCTTGGGGCAGGTAAAGCCGGGCAGCGAGGTGAAATAAAACCGTTCCATGGGCGACACTCCCTCACTCAAGCAGAAGACGGCCAAGGGGTTGTTGTGGGGAGGCATCGGCAGCGGTGTCCTGCAATTGATGAACTTGGTGTTCGGGGTGTTCCTCGCCCGGTTGCTCTCCTCGACCGATTACGGCATGGTGGCGGTACTCACCATCTTCTCGGCCACGGCGGGTATTTTCTGCGAAAGCGGGTTCATCTTGGCATTGGTCAACAAGAAGCAGGTGACCCGCGACGACTACAACGCGGTGTTCTGGTTCAACATCTGCATGGGGGCGTTGCTCTACGCGCTGCTCTATGCCGCGGCACCGCTCATCGCCCGCTTTTACCACACGCCGGCGCTGTCAAGATTAGCGCGATTCCTCTTCTTGGGCTTCTTTATAGGGAGCTTCGGAACGGCGCCCACTGCCTACTTCTTCCGCAACTTGATGGTGAAACAGCGCAGCTTGATACAGATTGCCGCCATCATCCTGTCGGGCGTGGCGGGCGTGACGTGCGCCTATCGCGGATGGGGCTATTGGGGCATCGCCACGCAAAGCGTGCTTTACATCACCGCCAACGTGGTGTTGCTTTGGCTGTTTTCCCCTTGGCACCCCACGCTCTCTTTCCGCATGCAACCGCTCAGGGAGTTGCTCCCTTTCAGCAGCAAGCAGTTCTTCACCACACTCTTCACGCACATCAACAACAACATCTTCTCGGCCTTGCTTGGAAGGTTCTACACCATCCGCGAGGCAGGCTTCTATTCACAGGGCAGCAAGTGGACTGTCATGGGTTACTCCACCATTTTCGGCATGGTGAACAGTGTGGGGCAGCCGGTGTTCCGCGAGGCTTCCGAGGAGATGGAGCGATTGCAACATATCTTCCGCAAGCTGATGCGCTTCACGGCGTTCGTCAGCTTCCCGGCCATGTTGGGATTGGGCGTCATCTCCGAAGAGCTCATCGCGATAGCCATTACCGACAAGTGGTTGCCGTGCGTGCCGGTGATGCAGGTGTTGTGCGTATGGGGGGCGTTCATGCCTCTCTCCACCCTCTATGCCAACTTGATGAACAGCTTGGGACACCCCAACGTCTATATGTGGAATACCATCGCCTTGGGGGTGTTGCAGCTGCTCTGCATCTGGTTGAGCTATCCCTACGGATTGCAGGTCATGTTGAAGGTCTACACGGCCGTGAACATCTTGTGGCTACTCGTGTGGCACTGGTTCGCCCACAAGTATATCCGCCTTCGCTTACTCGACACGCTGCGCGACATCGCTCCTTATCTCATCGTTTCCATAGCGGTCATCGCCTTGGCCGCTTGGGTGGCCAAACCCCTTGCGGCCCGCTGGCTCTCGCTGCTTGTCAAGGTGGCGGTGGCCGCCGCGCTCTATGCGTTGGTGATGTGGCGGTTGAAATCGGTGGTTTTCCACGAGAGCGTGCAATACTTGCTTGGAAGGAGGAAGTTCGATGCCTGACTTGAGCCGCGCAACCGTCATCATCCCCGCGCACAACCGCCCCGAAAGGCTGCGCAGGTTGCTGGACTACTACAGCGGCACTGCCCTGCGATTGTTGGTGCCCGACTCCTCAGACCATGCCTTTCCCTATGCGGATGCCTATCCATCGGTTACCTACCTGCACCGTCCACGGCTCCATTTCCTGCTGAAGATACGGGAGGTGCTGCCGCTCATCAAGACACCCTACGTGCTTTATTGTGCCGACGACGATTTCACCGTGCCTGCCGCCATAGGGCAGGTGATTGACTTCTTGGATGCCCATCCCGATTACAGCACGGCGCAAGGACACTACCTCACCTTCACGCCCGGCAAGCGGGGAAAAGTAGCTTTCATGCCCCGTTACATCCGTCACCTTGACAAACGTATCACCGCCGACACACCGCGTGAAAGGCTCTTGCAGGAGCAAGGCATGTATGCTTCCCTGCTCTACGGAGTGACGCGCACGGAGGTGTTCCGCGCCATGTATGCCGCCTCGTTCGACGCTTCGGGCACACCGCTTTTCCACAATCTCTTCTTGGCCGAAGAACTTTTCAACCACGCCGTGTTGATATTCGGCAAGTATGCCACGCTGCCCTGCTTTTACAGCGCCCGCGAGTATATACCCGGTTCGGCCACCGACAGCACGGTGCCTCCGTCAGTAGTCAAAAGCGCGACCGAATATAAAGAAGAGTACCAAGGATTCTTGCAGGCCATGGGCGCGTTGCTCGCCTCCAAGGAGGGAAGCCCGCTTGCCGATGCGACGGCCTTTATGCGTTCCATCAGCGAGATGCCCAAGGAGACGACGGTCATATCGCGCAAGCAGGCACTCATCGCATACGCCAAGAAGCATGCTTGGCTGCACTGGTTGGGACGGTTGGCCGACCGGCAATACCGGCGGAAAGGATTGAAAGCGGTGAAGGGTATGCCCAGCTATCCCTGCACCTTCTCCACGCCCGAAAGGGAGGCGATTGTAAAGGCGATACGAGCCACGCGGTAAGTCGTTTACGAGATTTTGGCCAATACCTCTTCCAATACCCCGTTATCGGCCAAGATTTTCTCCACGAACTCGCGGAAGGCACCATAGCCGCCGTGCGTGACGGTGACATAGTCCACTTCGCGCTTCACATACTGGGGCGTGTTGACGGGCGAGCCGCTGAAACCCACCAAGCGCAACAGGGGAAGGTCATTCACGTCATCGCCGATAAAGGCCACGTCACGTAGCGTGATGCCAAGTTCCGCGCACAGCTGCCTTGTCTGTTCCACCTTGTCTTTCACGCCCAAATAGCAATGCTTTATTTTCAACTTGTCGGCACGCTGCCGCACGATTTGCGTCTGCTCTCCGGTCATGATGGCCACCGGTATGCCTAAAGAACGCAGGAATATCACGCCCCATCCGTCCTTCACGGAGAAACGTTTCATCACGTCGCCTTGGGCGGTGTAATACATGCCGCCGTCGGTCCACACGCCGTCTATGTCGGTAATCACTAATTTGGGTAACATCTGTCCGTATCTATTGTATAAGGTTGGGGTAGATAATCTCGTTTCGCGGTATCTCTTGCAGCACGGTGTGGCCGATGACGCGGTCGCGTTCGCGCCACTTGATGCCGTCGCCGGGACTAAGCAAATGTATGTCGGCCTCCGTAATGGTCTCGCCCGCATGCAGTGTCCTTACGGAGGCGATGGAGCGTTCCAACTTCACCTTGGCGGCCGATACGGCGGGATTGATGTCCAGCTCCCCGCAGCCTAACCAACGCTCGGCGATGCGGATGTCGCGTATCATGCGGTTGATGCCGTCGGGACCGAGCGAGCCTTGCTGGTCGGTGCCTTTCATGTGCCGGTCTATGGTGACGTGCTTCTCGATAATCTCGGCACCCATGCCCACGGCCACTACCGGGGCGGCGATGCCTATGGTGTGGTCGGAGAAGCCGATGCGGTACGCTCCGTAATGCCGCTTCAAATAGGTGATGCGCCGCAGGTTCAAGTTGTCAGGATGGGTGGGATATTGCGATACGCAATGCAGGATGGCGATGTCATTGTGGTAACGGGTGATGACCTCCAGCGCCTCGTCTAATTCCCTTCTTCCCGCCATGCCCAAGGAGAGGATGATGGGTATCTTGGTCTCGGCCATGGCCGCCAACAAGGGCAGGTTGGTAAGGTCACGGCTCGCCACCTTCAGGCGGTCGGGCGTGAAGAGCTTCAACAACGAGAGGCACCCTTTGGAACAGAGCGTCTCCACGAAGTCCAGTCCCAACGACTTGGCGTGCTTGTAGACTTCGAAATGCTGTTCATCGGTCAACTCCAAGAAGGCACGGTGCTCGCCGTACGTGCGCCCGAACGAGTGGGGAGAATCGTAGGGACGATTCATTTGCGAGTCGGCCAACTCTTCGCTTAAATCGCGCTTGGTCATCTTTACGGCATCCATGGGGCGCAACGGAATGTTGAAATACTCCTCCTGCACGGGACGGGAAACCAAATCGACAATCAGTTTGGCTATGTCGACGGAACCGTTGTGGTTCTGTCCGATCTCTCCGATGATGTAGGTACTGTTCATGGCAATATAGGGTGTCATTTGGTGTTATGGGCAATGTTCTCTAACATCCTCGCACGGCATTCGGGACGGTCTTCCACCAACCGCAGCAGTGCGGGGAGGGTCTGTTCTCCCACCTCACAGTAAGCGGCATAGAGGCTTTGCAGCAGGGTAAAGTCCTCCATGGTGTCGAGCGTGAAGCGCAGGTCGTACCGTCCTTCCAACGCTTCGGGCAAGGGCAGGAAATGGATCTTGAAGGCTTCGGGATGGGTGTAGAGATAGATGGTGACGTGCTCCAAGAAGGGCCGCTCACTTGTCACGGCGGCCACACGGCGCAGCGCGTCGGTAGTGACAAGCTCGGCGAAAAGCCCCAAATGGGACTTGATGACCGGGCGGCCGTCGGCGAATGCGTAGGAGACGTAATCGGCTTTGGAAACATCATGCGCCATGAACAAGGCCTCGAAGCTCTCCACTTGCAAGAAGGGATTGTCAGAGCAGACGCGGATGAAGCGGTCTAATCCGTAGGCCTCGGCGGCACGGATGAAACGGTCGAGCACATTCTCTTCATCGCCCCTGAAACAGTCGATGCCGGCTTTCCGCGCCACCTCTTCCAATACGTCGTCTTGCTGTCGAAGGGTCGTGGCAAGTACCACGGTCTTGCCGGGGCAAAGCCGTTTGATACGTTCTATCATCAAGTCGATGATACACGCGCCTTGGTAAAAGGGAAGCAGTATCTTGCCGGGCAAGCGGGTGGACCCGGTACGTGCTTGGATGATGATGCCGTCTTTCATACTTTCATGCGTTTAAAGGCGTCGATGTAACTGCCGGGCGTGATGTTGACGACCTCCTTGCCTAACTTGCGGGCGTAGGCCTCGAGCACGAAGTAAGACTTGAAGGCCACGTACATGTGGTAAAGGATGTTGTGCAGCCGCTGGGTGTGCAGGTTCTCTTGCAGCACGGTCTGTGCCTTGGAAGTGCCTTGGTCATAGAAGTGCTTCTGGTGCATGAGCACCACGTTGTCGTCGGTCACAGTGATTTCGGGCAGCCAGGAGTGGTCGGCTCCCGCCAAGTAGATCTTGTGGAACGGCAGGCGCAACCCGATGGTGATGGCGGGTATGAGCACGTTGTGCGGACGGGGCACGCCCCACCCTTTGGTGAATATCCAGTCACAGAAACCTTGGAACCCGTCGATGGGCGTGGTATTGTATAGACAGAGGCTGATGTGGGGATTGCCGGCAAGCAGCGGCTGCCACGTGTCGCTCTTCATGGCGCGTACCGGCACGAAGAGGCTCATGGGCCACGTGGTCTTTTCGGCCAAGGTGCCGAAGAGCGACACGCGCTTTTCGGGCACTATCCAGAAGAGCGGGTCGGCAATGAGGTATATCTCGGGCTTGAGCCGCTCGAACAAGGGGGAGGTGACGCAGAAGTTCACCGCCAACAAGGTTTTCCCTTGGATGAAAGCGGAAGCCGATTCCACCGTGTGGTTCAGCGAGGGGCCGTTGGCCAATATCAACAGCTCTTCCCGGCTGCCGAACGTTGCCGGCAACCGGGTTTTCCATTTGGATTGCAGCAGGACCTTCACCACGCTCAACAGGCTTTCCCCGCACAGCCCCAACCAGTTCATGACCTTTTCTCCCATGCTTCTTCTCTGTCGGGAGGCGACAAAAAACGTCTGTCTGCCTCCTTTTTACCGCACAAAGATAGCCCGTTTCCCGTTTCCTTGCAAAAAATAGGTGAAATTGTAAAGCGGTAAACGTTAAAAGCACTACTTTTGTAGAAACTTTCCCTTACAATGAAAATCGTATTGATCAATACATCCGAGCAGATAGGCGGTGCTGCCGTAGCGGCCCGGCGTTTGATGGAGGCGCTGCGCAACAACGGCGTCAAGGCCAAGCTGCTCGTGCGCGACAAGCAGAGCGACCGCATCTGTGTGGTGGCGCTCAAACACAACTGGTATTTGGTATGGAAGTTCATTTGGGAGCGCATCGTCATCTGGCGGGCCAACCATTTCAAACGTCACTCGCTCTTCGCGGTGGACATCGCCAATACCGGTACGGACATCACCTCCCTGCCCGAATTCCGTCAGGCCGACGTGATACACCTGCACTGGATAAACCAAGGCATGCTCTCGTTGAAGAACATCGAGAAGATATTAGCTTCGGGCAAGCCGGTGGTGTGGACCATGCACGACATGTGGCCTTGTACCGGCATTTGCCATTATGCCGGCAGCTGCACCCTTTACGAGAAGGAGTGCCACAACTGTCCGTTTATCTACAACAGCCACAAGAAAGACCTCTCCTACCGCGTGTTCCATAAAAAGCAGGAGATGTACCGGCGCTACAACATCCATTTCGTCACTTGTAGCTTGTGGTTGCAGGGGCTTGCCCGGAAAAGCGGGCTGCTTTGCGGGCAACCGGTGACGAGTATTCCCAATCCCATCAACACCAACCTCTTCAAGCCGCACGACAAGGCACAAGCAAGGGAGAAGTGCCATTTCCCGCAAGCCTCCAAGCTGATACTGTTCGGGTCGGTGAAGATTACCGACAAGCGTAAGGGCATCGATTACCTTGTCACCTCTTGCCGGTTGCTTGCCGAGCGACATCCTGAACTGAAAGAGACGTTGGGCGTGGTGGCATTCGGCCAACAGTCCAAGCAGTTGGAGAGCCTGTTGCCTTTCAAAGTCTACCCGTTGGACTATGTAACGGACGAGCACCAGCTCATAGACATCTACAATGCCGTGGACATCTACGTCACCCCTTCGTTGGAAGACAACCTGCCCAATACCATCATGGAGGCGATGGCGTGCGGCATTCCTTGCGTGGGTTTCAACGTGGGCGGCATACCCGAAATGATAGACCACCTGCACAACGGCTATGTGGCGCAATACAAATCGGCCGAGGACTTCGCCAACGGCATCTATTGGATATTGACCGATCCCGACTACGCCAACCTCTCAGAACAGGCTTGGCGCAAAGTGGCAGGCCACTACTCGGAGAGTGTCGTGGCCAGACGCTACACCTCCTTGTACAACCAAATCACGGGAAAGGATGCGTGACGACGGTAGCGGCGTAGCGCCCCTGTTCAGCGTCATCACCGTTTGCTACAATGCGGAAGAGACGTTGGAAGTGACCCTTGAGAGTGTCCTCTGGCAAAGTTATCCCCATGTGGAGTATATTGTGATAGACGGCGCCTCCACCGACGGGACAAAAGCCGTCATCGGGCGGTACAAGGCCCGCATCGCCAAAGTGGTGAGCGAGCCCGACAATGGCCTGTATTACGCCATGGACAAAGGCATCCGATTGGCCACGGGCGACTATCTCTGCTTCCTCAATGCGGGAGATACGTTCCACGGGAAGGACACGTTGCGGCAGGTAGTAGATATCCTGAACCGTTATAGGAAAGAGCGGGAGAATCATTCCTCTTCTTCATCAGGACAACTCTTGCCCGACGTGATTTACGGCGAGACCGCCTTGGTGGACAACAACCGGCAATTCCTGCGCATGCGCCGGCTCTCCGCCCCCGACTGGTTGACTTGGAAAAGTTTCAAACAGGGCATGCTCGTCTGCCACCAAGCATTTTGGGCCAAGCGCACGCTCGCGGAGCCTTACGACCACCGTTACCGCTATTCCGCCGACTTTGACTGGTGCATCCGCGTCTTGAAGCGTGCCGCCACAACCTACCACACCCGCCTTGTCCTCATCGATTACCTCTGGGAAGGCATGACCACACGCCACCATAAGCGCAGCCTTTGGGAACGCTTCCGCATCATGACACGACACTACGGATGGGTATCCACCTTGCTGCACCACCTCTGGTTCATGGTCAGGTATTTGGTAAAGCGGTAATCAAGGCTGTTCCCCGTTTACTCCGCTTCCACCCCCAAGCGACGTTTCAGCTCCTCCACGCCTTTGGAAGCACCCATCTGGATGACCTCTATGTGACGGTAGGAATGGGTATCTACCGGTTTGGGGTCGATGAGGTACACTTCCGCTTTCTGGGGCACGTAGTGCAGCAACCCGGCTGCGGGATAGACATTCATCGAGGTACCGATGATGACGAATATATCGGCCTTTTCCACGTAATCGATGGCCCTTTCGATTTCGGGCACCGCTTCGCCGAACCACACGATGAAGGGACGAAGCGGGCTGCCGTCGCCGGCCTTGTCGGTGGCACGCACCTCGTACTCCTCGGGCTTCAACTCCTTGACGTAGTATGGGTTGTAGGGATCGCGGCTGGAACATACCTTGGTAAGCTCACCGTGCAGATGGATAATGTGGGTGCTGCCGGCCCGCTCGTGCAGGTTGTCTATGTTCTGCGTCACCACCGTTACATTGAAATAACGTTCCAGTTCAGCCACCCCTTTATGCCCGGCATTCGGTTCTACCTCAAGCAACTGCTTGCGGCGTTCATTGTAAAAGCGGGTCACCAGTTCAGGGTCGCGCTCGTAGCCCTCGGGCGTGGCCACCTGTTCCACGGGATACTGGTCCCACAACCCGCCTGCATCACGGAATGTGCTGATGCCACTCTCGGCACTCATGCCCGCACCTGTCAAAACGACTAAATTCTTCTTGTTGTCTTTCATATCGTCCTTCATTAATAATACATTCTATTGTCTTCAAACGCTCACCACGTCATCATGCAGACAAAGTTAGCGTTTTTTTCCATAAACGCCGATGAAAGCTCCCTTTTTACATCAAAATAAACCATATTGATAAAAAAATAAGGCCACGGCGCGTATTATTCAAATAAAAGGTGTACTTTTGCCACTCGATGAAAGCATATATGGCCGAAATACGATTAAAATAACAAATAATTAAAGCAAAATGAAGAAAGTAACGTTCTTAATGGCTCTTGCGGCAGGCGCCGCATTGGCATCTTGTTCACAAAGTCCGAAAGCCGACTTGAAAACCGACGTCGACACGCTTTCCTACGCCATCGGTATGGCACGTACAGAAGGTTTGGACCAATACTTGTTGCAGCAAGGCGTGGATTCCACGCAAATGGCCGATTTCATGAGAGGCTTCATTGACGGTTCCGCCAAGATAGACGGGAAAGACAACGCATACGTCATCGGTCTGCAAATCGGGCAGATGGTCAGCAAGCAATGGGTGGAGGGCTTCAACCGCCAGATCTTTGACAGCGACTCCTTGAAGACAGTCAGCCGCAAGGACATGCTTGCCGGATTCATCGCCGGCGTGACAAAGAATTACAAGGTCATGCACAAGGATTCAGCCCAGTATGCCGTGCAGAACTTGATGGAGAGCGTAAGGAACAATTACCTTACCGAGAAGTATGCCGACAACAAGGCCGCAGGTGAGAAATACTTGGCCGAGAACAAGGAGAAAGAGGGCGTCGTCACCACTCCTACCGGACTCCAATACAAAATCATCACCGAAGGCAAAGGCGCCATACCCGGTGAGAAAGACCAAGTACAAATCAATTACCGCGGTACCCTCATCGACGGCACCGAGTTCGACAGCTCGGCCAAGCGCAAGGACAAAGACGGTAATCCCATACCCGCCAGCATGCGCGTGAACCAAGTGATCAAAGGCTGGTCGGAAGCATTGCAAATGATGCCCGAAGGCTCCAAGTGGGAATTGGCCATCCCCTACGACCTTGCATACGGCAACCGTGAAAGCGGGGCCCTTATCAAGCCTTTCTCCGCACTCCTTTTCGAGGTGGAGCTGGTGAAAATAGGCAAATAAAACCTTCCCATCCTGCACAAGGATGGGAAAGATTGTCCATAAACGACAATATTTTTCCAAATTTTTCCCGCTTTTTGCAGATAAATAAAAATAAAGTTCTATATTTGTTTACTTTTTGACAATAAACGTACTTTATACACATTTGCTATTATGGAAAAAATAGACAATCTTGACCGGCAGATATTGGAGATTATCTCCCAAAATGCCCGAATTCCCTTTAAAGATGTAGCCGCAGAGTGCGGCGTATCCCGTGCAGCCATCCACCAGCGTGTACAGCGTCTCATTGACTTAGGCGTGATTACCGGTTCCGGTTACCACGTCAATCCCAAGACGTTGGGTTATCGCACGTGTACTTACGTAGGCATCACGCTCGAGAAAGGCTCCATGTACAAAGCCGTCGTGGCCCAGCTCCAGAAAATACCCGAAATTGTGGAATGTCATTTCACCACGGGTCCTTACACCATGCTTACCAAGGTTTACGCCCGCGACAACGAACACCTCATGGACCTGCTCAACAACAAGATGCAGGAGATTCCCGGAGTCGCCTCGACAGAAACCCTGATCTCTTTGGAGCAGAGCATCAAGAAAGAGATTCCCATCCGTCCGGAATGACCGGCAGACAACCATAATCCCTTTCACGGGGGAAAAGCAGAGGGGATGCGCCTTGCCGGTGCATCCCCTCTGTAGGTTTAACCAAAATGGAACATCCACTTGGCAGATATTGTTACGGTATTATAAAAAGGAATGTCATTAGAGAAAAATTTCTTTAATGCGATACTCATTTCAAAATAAAACAGTACTTTTGTACACGTAAAAAAAGGACCTGATGAGAAGAGGCGGTTGAGACTGTTGAAAAGTGGCGGTTGATATAAAGGTAAGGAGATAATAAACCAAAATACCCAAAATTTAAATTTAAAAGCAATGGCAAAATTAGATTTAAGCAAGTACGGCATCAAAGACGTGAAAGAGGTAATCCACAATCCGTCTTACGATGTTTTGTTCCAAGAAGAGACCAAAGCCGGATTGGAAGGTTTTGAAGTAGGTCAATTAACCGAGCTGGGTGCTGTGAACGTTATGACCGGTATTTACACCGGACGTTCTCCTAAAGATAAATTCTTTGTGATGAATGAAGCCAGCAAGGACACCGTATGGTGGACTACCGACGAGTATAAGAACGACAACAAACCCTGCTCCGAGGCAGCTTGGGCCGACCTCAAGGCCAAGGCAGTGAACCAGCTCAGCGGCAAGCGTCTGTATGTAGTCGATACTTTCTGCGGAGCCAACGAGGGTACCCGCTTGAAAGTACGCTTCATCATGGAAGTAGCTTGGCAGGCACACTTCGTAAAGAACATGTTCATCCGTCCCACCGAGGAAGAGTTGGCCAACTATGGCGAGCCCGACTTCGTAACTTTCAACGCCTCCAAGGCCAAGGTAACCAACTACAAGGAACTCGGCCTGAACTCAGAGACCGCTACCGTCTTCAACCTGAAGACCAACGAGCAGGTCATCCTCAACACATGGTACGGCGGCGAGATGAAGAAGGGACTCTTCTCCATCATGAACTACATCAACCCGTTGCGCGGCATCGCCTCCATGCACTGCTCGGCCAACACCAACATGGAAGGCACCGACACGGCCATCTTCTTCGGCCTCTCCGGTACAGGCAAGACCACGCTCTCTACCGACCCGAAGCGCCGTCTTATCGGCGACGACGAGCACGGCTGGGACGATGAAGGCGTGTTCAACTACGAAGGCGGCTGCTATGCCAAGGTCATCAACCTCGACAAGGAGAGCGAACCCGACATTTACAATGCCATCAAGCGCGACTCCCTGTTGGAGAACGTCACGGTAGATGCCAATGGTAAGATTGATTTCACCGACAAGAGCGTCACCGAGAACACCCGTGTGTCCTACCCCATCTACCACATCGACAACATCGTGAAGCCCATCTCCAAAGGACCTCACGCACATCAGGTAATCTTCCTGTCGGCCGATGCCTTCGGTGTATTGCCCCCGGTATCCATCCTCTCACCCGACCAGGCAC
>JAJPYP010000150.1 GCA_021204885.1 Prevotellaceae bacterium | reverse complement strand
GGCACCGAGTTTCACGAAAAGGGCGCGTTTGCATGCCTTGATGGTGTCTACCGATTTGCACAGCTTTTTGGCTATCTCGTTCATCGTGAAGCCCTGTGCGGAGAGCGACAGGACGTTACGCTCCATCTCGTTCAACGTGACGGCCTCTTTCCGCTCCCAGTAGTGGTTTGTCGTGTCGTATTCATAGTAGTTGCCCCGCCCCCGCATCACATAGTGTCCGGGAACGCTCCTTGACGAGAAGGAGACGGTACAAAGCGCCAGCCACATATCCCCCTCGCGAGTCAATGCAAGCGGTGTCAGTTTGTGGTGCACCATTTGCGTCTTGTGTTCGTTCACCAAATGGAAATCATACTCTATGACATAACCGGCACGCTCTTCAACGGGAATGGTCCGGAACAAGTCAAACCCCATCCGGTTCACCTCCACCAACATCTCATGCTCCTTTTCGGGCACATGTCTCAGGTAAAAGTCGGGGCCGAAGCCGCCTGCCATGCTTGCCGTGTCATCCAAGAACACGGCAAGGTTCTCCGAGACATGAACGAAGCTTTTCTTGTAATAGTCTATGATGTAGACATACTGATGGGTGCATCGGGAGAATGCCTTGGCCGCATCCACCAAATAACCGGCTATCCTATAATCATCTTCCGTGATTTGTCCTACCAAGTCATTCTCCCTGAAAAAATCAACCGTAGCAGCACTCATAATATCTGATTTAGATTAGTATATGCAAATATAATAAAAAACAGTTATTAAGTTAGTGGCAAAGGTAAACACCTTCAAACGGATTCTTTTGACACAAAAGGATATTTCTTCTCGCCTGCTGCAATTATTACCCTTTTGTGTCAGGTAGATGAGGAGGAGATGGTTTATCTTTGTCGACAATAGAAACAGTAAAACCGATATGATTAGGCAAATTGATAGGAAGAGGCGGTTGATTATAATCCTTTTCACACTTTATTTCACTATTCCCGTGATGGCACAGCAAGTAACGGGACGTGTGGACGATACCGAGGGGCAACCCATACCCTTTGCGAATGTAGCGTTGTGGCAGAAGGCCGACAGCACCCTGCTCTCGGGCACCACGACCGACGAGGCGGGTATGTTCACCTTGGAAGTCGGGGACAAGGAGAAGTGTTTCCTGCAAGTCTCCCATATAGGTTATGAGACGCAAACGGTGGAGATCAAGTCGGCTTCCCTTGCCATTACCTTGAAGCCGGTTTCATTAAAGGAGGTCACGGTGACGGGAGACAGGATAAAGAGAGACGCTTCGGCCGACATCTATTTCATTGCCGATTCCCTCAGGAAAGCCAGCGCGAACACCCTGCAACTGTTAGACAAGCTGCAAGGCATCAGCATAGACTGGGCCACCGATGGGGTGAAGATAGGCGAATACCGCGACGTGCCCATGATGGTGGAGGGCAGGGACGTGGGTGTGGAGTATATACGCAACCTCAACCCCGAACGCATACGCAGGGTGGAGGTGTTGCGCTACCCCAAGGGGAAGTATGGCGATGCCCCCATCGTGCTGGACATTATCTTGAACAACGCCTACACGGGCTTCGATATGGGGGCGCATGCCAAAGGGACGGTATCGCTCAGGAACAACCACTCCTACAGTACCGACGAGGGGGTGACGTTTACCTACGCCACCAAGAAGTGGAACCTCTATGGCGATGCCGGGGTTAAGGCGAGCCGGCTTTACAACGCCACCTCTTACGAGCAGACTTATATGGATGCCTCGGAAAGCACGGCCATGGAAGATTATCACCATCCCAACGGCAGCAACCGCCTTACCGACCTGAGCTTCACCGCCGGCGTGGATTATAAACTCAACGACCGTCACACGCTCTCCTTGCAGACGTGGATAAGCGACGGCAAAGGCAAGGACAAAGAGGCCTACGATGATGCCTCAGGCGACTTCTTCTCGCGATCGTTGAATGATTACGATGCCGTGGATTTCACCGTAGGTGCCTATTATAACGGTACCGTGGCTGGGAAACTGCACCTTTCGGGCGATGTGACCTACAACCGATACGACGTGGACGAGCATAAAACATACACGCAGCTTGCCGACGTGTCGGACCAGCGGTATGAGGGCAAGAAAGATTACTGGCGTGCCAATGTGGACGGACGCTACGTGTGGAGCGACGTGGTGAACGCCACTTTAGGCTACACATTCACCAGCAAGGAGTACACCGATTACGAGCGGCCTGGCGGTTCCCGCCTCTTCTCCACCTTGGAACGCCGGCACGATGCCTATTTCAGCGTGTCGGTGAATCCGTCGCGCGACTTCAACTTGGTGGTGGGGAGCGATTTCCTCTATGTGGACGAGAGGGGCGACACCCTTTCAGCCGGCAACTTCTCTTGGATGCCGGTGGCCAAGGCCTACTGGCGGCCGTTCAGGCCGGTATCTCTCTTTGCCGACTATTTCTGCGACGTGAGCCATCCCAATCTCGACCAACTCTCCACCGTGGCCTACCAGCGCAACGCTTTCCTTTGGCA
>JAJPYP010000248.1 GCA_021204885.1 Prevotellaceae bacterium | reverse complement strand
CCACCTACAACAACGCCGAAGAGGTGAAGAAGATGAACGAACCCCTGCAAGGCAATTTCGAAGGCATCGGGGTGCAGTTCCAGCTGGTGGAAGACACCCTTTTGGTAATACAGCCCGTGACGGGCGGTCCATCCGAGAAGGTAGGCATACTGGCAGGTGACCGCATTGTGGCGGTAAACGACACGGCCATTGCCGGCGTGAAGATGTCGACCGACGAAATCATGGCGCGGCTGCGTGGTCCCAAAGGCACCGAGGTGCGGCTCACTGTCGTGCGCCGTGGCTTCGATGAGCCGCTCTATTTCACCGTGAAGCGCGACACCATTCCCATTCTCAGTCTGGATGCCGCCTACATGATACAACCCCAGACCGGTTACATCCGCATCAACCGCTTCGGTGCCTCCACAGGCCAAGAGTTCAGCGAGGCACTCAAAATGCTGTTGGGTAAAGGCATGAAAGAGTTGATATTGGACTTGCAGGGAAACGGAGGCGGCTACCTGAACGCCGCCATCGACTTGGCCAACGAGTTCTTGGGGCAGAAAGAACTCATTGTCTATACCGAAGGAAGGGCTTCGCGCCGCAGCGAGTTCTTGGCCAAAGGGAACGGACGTTTCCAGATAGGACGGTTGGTGGTATTGGTGGATGAATACTCCGCCTCGGCCAGCGAGATTGTCACCGGTGCCATACAAGACTGGGACCGGGGTGTGGTGGTGGGCCGACGCTCTTTCGGCAAAGGATTGGTGCAACGCCCTGTCGACCTGCCCGACGGCTCCATGATACGCCTCACCGTGGCACGTTATTACACCCCTGCCGGCCGCTGTATACAGAAACCCTACAGCGACCCCGACGGCAAGTCGGACATAGAGACTTACCGCCGTGACCTGTTGGAACGCTACAACCACGGCGAGCTGATGTATGCCGACAGCATCCATTTCCCCGATTCGTTGAAGTACAAGACCAAGCGGCTGGAACGTACCGTTT
Organism: Prevotellaceae bacterium; assembly: GCA_021204885.1. Next base: position 1,540 of record JAJPYP010000248.1, on the reverse strand, counting down.
ATGGCGGCGGCGGCATCATGCCCGACTTCTTCGTACCCATCGACACCGCCCGGTACACCGACTACCACCGCAACTTGGTGGCCAAAGGGGTCATAGTGAGTACCACCATGAAGTTCATCGAAGCCAACCGCAAGGCATTGCAGGGAAAGTACAAGAAGTTCGACCAGTTCAACAAGGAGTTTGAAGTGACGGACGCGCTGCTGACGCAGCTACGCGAAGCGGCCGACAAGGCCGACATTCCCTTCGACGAGGCGCAATACCAAGAATCCCTGCCGCTGCTGTCGCTCCAACTGAAGGCACTCATCGCCCGCGACCTGTGGGATACCGGCGAATATTACCAAGTGATGAACGAGGTAAACGACAGCGTCAACCAAGCTCTCAAAGTCCTCAACGAGCATGCCTATGAATTAGTCTTGGGTAGGTAAGGAAGGTGTGTCGAAAGACACATCCCCTTTCACTCCCCGAAGAGCCACCTGTTCAAGTATCGGTTGATATAGATATTGGCAAAGGAGAAACCGATGCCGATGGCGGCACCTGCCAGCACATCCGAAGGATAGTGCGCCCCTTGGTTCATGCGTGCGAACCCAACCGAGCAAGCCCATAACGCCGAGGGGGCTATCACATACCATTTAGGGTAACGGATGGAGAGCGAGGTGGCCAATGCGAAGGCCGAAGCCGTGTGTCCCGAGGGAAACGAAGGGGAGTTCCCTTTCACGTATGCATGCACGCGGTCGGGGTAGCGGTTGTAAGGACGCTCCCTGTCTACCAAATACTTCAACCCGTAAGATACCACGAACGTACCTGCCACGCTTGTACCTACATACACGGCATCTTTCAACAGCTTGCGGTCGTGCTTTATCCAAGCCGATACCGCCATGGCCACCGGAACACCCATGGCGATGTAAGACTCCGATTTTGCGGCTACCTTGCTGAAATTCCGCACGAAACTGCCATCCCAACTGTTCACGGTGTGCAACGTGTTGATATCCCAGTTCTGCGCCTGAAGAGGTGCAAGGAGCCCGAAGCTGAACACCATTATCCAAAAGATCCTTCCCATCCCGACATCTCCATTTTGCGGCGAAGATACGAATAATATCGGATAGGTTGCAAGGAAAGCTTTCGATAGGTTGCAAGGAAAGCTTTCGATAGGGTGTATGGAAAGCTTTCGATAGGTTGCAAGGAAAGCTTTCGATAGGGTGTATGGAAAGCTTTCGATAGGAAGCATGGAAAGCTTTTCAGGGGATGTGATAAGATGGTTTTGTAAATATATGATACTTCTTCGAAATGGGGCAAGCGTGACATTTCCTTGCGTTGGAATTGAATTTCCGCTATTTTTTTAAAGCTCGGAAATTGATCTCCGCACACCTATTTCCGGGTGTTTATAAAAACGTGGAAATTGAATTTTAAAGAGGGAAATGTCACGCTATCATGGATTCAATTTTCTACTCAAACCATTGATTGTAAATGGATTGCTTCTTTTCTCAATTTGCAGCGCGACACATGCGACACCTGTTTTCCTAACTTTTTTGGAATTGTAACG
>JAJPYP010000142.1 GCA_021204885.1 Prevotellaceae bacterium | reverse complement strand
TGATGTTCATGGGCAAGCCGATGCGCACGAAGTCGGTGAACTTGTATCCGCCGGCGCCTTGTACAATCAGGTTGGTCTGGTAGCCGATGGGCGTGGAGAAGCTGGACGATGCCGCCATGCAGATGACCACGAAGAAGGGCATCGGGCTAACGCCCAATTGCGACGAGATGGAGAGCGCAAGCGGGAAGGCAAGCGCGGCGGCCGCGTTGTTCGTGATCAGCTCCGTAAAGAGGTTGGTGATGATGAATACCGCCGCCAGCAACACTTGCGGGCCGTAGTGGTTGGTCATGCCGATGATGAACTTGGCCACCAAGTCGGCCACGCCCGAATTGATCATCGCCTTGCTGATGGCGAAGGCGCAGGCAATCGTAATCAAGATGTCCCAAGAGATGTACTTGGTGTATTTCCGCGCCGGGAATATCTTGCACCAAGCCATGATGACGGTGGTAACCGACACGAAGAAGAACATGTCAAGGTTGATGCTGGGGAAGGCGTTCTTCACCACAGGCAATTCGCCGATGGTGGCGCCCGCAATCATCAATACCAACAGTATCAACGCCAACCAGCGTTTCTTCTTGCTCATCATGGGCTCCGGGTCCTTCCCGTTGGCTACAATCACGAAGGCCGATGATTCGCCCCATGCCTTGATGAAGGAGTCGTCGGCCTGCAACACCAATGTGTCGCTTTCGCGCAGGTATTCCTTGTCCAAGTCGGTGGTGTATGTTTGCCCGCCACGGCGTATCTCTTTCACTTCCGCCCCATAGTGGCGTTTGAAATCGAACTCGCCTAATTGCTTGTTGATGCCGGGGAAGCGTGCGCCTAACATCACTTCAATGCGGTAAAGCGCCCCTTCCTCTTCGGTCTCTTCCGTTTCCGAGTCATCTCCCCGTTTGTCGGGAAGCAGCTTGGAGGAGAATAAGAGCAGGTAGATGATGCCCGCTATGGCTACGAATACACCCACTTTTCCCAATTCGAACATGGTGAGTCCCTCGTAACCGGCATTCAATATCATGCCTTGTACCACCAAGTTCGTGGATGTACCTACCAACGTACACACGCCGCCGAAGATGGTGGCATAGGAGAGCGGTATCAAGAATTTGGTGGCGGGTAGCTTGTTGGCTTCGGCCCACCGCTTGATGATGGGGGCGAAGATGACCACCACAGGCGTGTTGTTCAGGAAAGCCGATATGAACGATATGACCGGCAACATGCGCAGTTGTGCCCTAAACACGGATGTCTTTCCTTGGGGAAGCAACCGCTTGATGAGTTGCCCCAGTACACCCGACTGGCGCACGCCTTCGCTGATCAAGAAGAGCAGCGCCACCGTTATCATGCCTTGGTTGCTGAACCCCTCCACCATCTCTTTGGGGGTGAGGATGCGGGCGCACAGGAAAAGTACGACCACAGAGAACAGTATCATGCCGGGGCGCATCTTGTCCAACGCCAACGCGATGACCATCGCCACCAATGCAGCCAATACGAATCCTATTTCAAAAGTCATAATATGAATGAATAAATAAATCGCTTAAATCTATTCCTGTTGCCGGCACCGGGCCAAGAACCAGGGATTGAGCAAGTCTTCCTTGTTATAGCAGAGTGGCTCCTCTTTCCCCGCTTGGTACACCTCGCCTCCGGCAGCGCGTACCACGGCATGGCCCGCCGCCGTGTCCCACTCCATGGTCGGGGCAAAGCGCGGGTAAACGTCGGCCCTGCCTTCGGCGATGAGGCATAGCTTCAGGGAACTTCCGCTTGAAAGCAGCTCCACCTCGGGGTGCAGCCGCTTCATTTCGTCTATATAGGCTTGCGTTTCGGGTGACAGGTGAGAACGGGAGGCCACAATGACAAACGGCTTGTGACGCGCCGCCTCGTCGGGCAGCCGCGTCGCGTCAGCCATCCACGCTTCCATAGACTTCTCCTTGAAAGAACGGATGCCTTGTAGCTTGAAGGCACCCCATCCGTCGGCGGCAAAGTAGAGTTCCTCCTTTACCGGAATGTAGACCACGCCCATGACGGGCACGCCACGGTGTACCAAGGCGATGTTCACCGTGAACTCCCCGTTCCGCTTGATGAACTCCTTGGTACCGTCCAACGGGTCGACCACCCAAAGTGTCTCCCACCGGCACCGTTCTTCGAATGGTATATGTCTGCCCTCTTCACTCAATACAGGGTAGGGGGTATCACACAACAGGCGGGCAATCGTGTCGTGTGCCCGCCGGTCGGCGATGGTCAAAGGAGAGTTGTCGGCTTTCCGCTCTATTTGGAAGTCGGCAGCCGGGTCATTGTAGATGGAGAGAATCTCCTGTCCGGCTTGCAAAGCCGCCTTCATGGCTGTAGCCGTCCATTGTCGCAGTGTTGCCGGCGCTTTGGAATCAGGGCGCAAAAGGGCCTTCTTGTCCTGTATGATGGCCAAGTCCTCTTGTCCCATCAGCTTATTTGGTGGAATAGAGCAACCAAGAACCTTGGAAGTCTTGACGGCTCGGATATTTAGCCTTGAAAGCGTCACGCGCCTGTGCGGCCGATGCATGGTCGTCGTAGGAGCTTA
>JAJPYP010000162.1 GCA_021204885.1 Prevotellaceae bacterium | reverse complement strand
GCTCTTCTGGAAGCAGATGCAGGAGCACCTCTACACCTTGGGGTTCGACGCTTGGTGGATGGATGCCAGCGAGCCGAACATACGCGACTGCACCGACCTGCAATACCGCAAGGACCTGTGCGGTCCCACGGCATTGGGTCCGTCGGCCGAATACTTCAACGCCTACGCCTTGATGAATGCCGAGGCCATCTACGACGGACAGCGCGGGGTGGAACCCGACAGACGGGTATTCCTGCTGACGCGCTCGGGCTTCGCGGGATTGCAACGCTACTCCACCGCCACGTGGAGTGGAGACATCGGCACGCGCTGGGAAGACATGAAGGCACAGATCTCGGCCGGCTTGAACTTCGCCATGAGCGGCATACCCTATTGGACCATGGATATAGGCGGCTTCAGCGTGGAAGACCGCTACCTGGCCGCCCAAACGCTCTTCGATAGCACCGGCAGGGAGAACGACGACTTGAAGGAGTGGCGTGAGCTGAATGCCCGTTGGTACCAGTTCGGCGCCTTCTGCCCGCTCTACCGCGCCCACGGCCAGTTCCCGCTGCGCGAAGTGTGGAACATCGCGCCCGAAGGCCATCCGTGCTACAACTCTATCCTGTACTATACGAAGCTGCGTTATAACCTCATGCCTTACATCTACTCGTTGGCCGGCATGACCTACTTCAACGACTACACCATCATGCGGCCTTTGGTAATGGATTTCACCGCCGACACCCGCGTGAACGACATCGGCGATGAGTTCATGTTCGGCCCGGCCCTGATGGTGGCTCCCGTCTATACCTTCGGCGCACGTACCCGCGAAGTCTACTTCCCCGCCGGATGCGGCTGGTATGACTTCTATACGGGCAGCTACGTGGAGGGCGGGCAGGCATTGGAGAGTGACGCGCCATACGAACGCATCCCGCTCTTCGCACGCGAAGGGGCCATCATTCCCTACGGACCCGACTTGCAATATACCGGCGAGAAGCCCGCGTCGGAGATTACCCTCTACGTCTATGGCGGGCACGACGGCAAGTTCACTCTCTACGAAGACGAAGGCGTGAACTACAACTACGAGAAAGGGGCTTACGCCACCATTCCGTTCACCTACAACGATGCCGAAAGCATGCTGAGCATAGGCGACCGCACAGGCAAGTTCGCGGGTATGTTGCAGGAACGCACCTTCAACATCGTCAAGGTAGACAAAGAGCACCCGCAACCGTTCGACTTGGCCGCGAAAGGATTTGTGGTGAAATACGACGGCCATGCGGTGAGCCTGAAGCTGTAGCGGCGCCAAGCAGGAACGACACCCGTCTTACCTTTGAACCGGACGAAGGAACATCGGTTGAAATACGTTTCTACAGATTGCTTGCCATTCCAAAAAGAAACCCTATTTTTGCCACATGAAAAGGTTGATACTGACATTGGAACGTCCCTTTATATGGCTGCGCCGTTTCCCCCACCGATGCGGTTACGGCGTGCACTCCCCCTTTGCCTTCAATCTGATAACAAGGGTAATCTACGAACATACACCCTATTACAGATACCGGGAGTTGAGGCAAGCCGAGCGGGAACAATCAGCCCGTCAGCCCAAGGGATGGCGCGATGAGCCGTTGCGTGTGAAACGGTTGCTCTTCCGCTTGGTGAACCATGTACGCCCCCGCTTGACAGTAGACGCGGGCACGCCGGCCGCCTCCGCGCTATACCTTCGTGCCGCAAGCCTGTCGGCCGATTACACGGCGGCATCCAGCCTGTCGGAACTCTTCCTTGAACGCGGCGTAACGGTCGACTTCCTCTATGTGCACGACTACCGGCACCCCGAATTTGTGGAAGAGGTGTTCGGCGTGTGTGCGCCACGCGCCGCCAAGGAGTCCCTTTTCGTGGTGGAAGGCATCCGCTACACACGGCAGATGCATGCCCTGTGGAAACGGATGCAGCAAGACGAACGCACCGGCATCAGCTTCGACCTTTACGACTTGGGACTGCTCTTTTTCGATAAGACAAAAGTGAAGCAGCATTACATCGTCAATTTCTAACCCTATAAGCAGACCAACATGAAAAAGAGTTTGATTTACACGAAAAGCGGCGACCGCGGCACCACCTCCTTGGTGGGCGGAACGCGCGTATCCAAAACCGACATCCGCTTGGAAGCCTACGGCACGGTGGATGAATTGAACGCCCAGCTGGGCCTGCTCCTAACCTGCCTGACGGATGAAAAGGACAAAGCTTTCCTGCTCCAAGTGCAACGCCGGCTCTTCTCGGTCTGTTCCCATTTAGCCACCGACAGGGAGAAGACACCGCTTGCCACGGCCAGCATCATCACCCAAGAACAGGTGGAGTGCATTGAACATGAGATAGACCGCATCGACGAGACGCTACCTCCCTTGACCGCCTTCGTGTTGCCCGGCGGATGCCGCGCGGCTGCCTGCTGTCATGTGTGCCGCACCGTGTGCCGACGTGCCGAACGGCGCATCCATGCACTCTCCGCCAAAGCCGAGATAGCCCCCGAGGTGCTGGCCTACATCAACCGTTTGTCCGACTATTTGTTCATTCTGTCGAGGAAAAT
>JAJPYP010000182.1 GCA_021204885.1 Prevotellaceae bacterium | reverse complement strand
CCGGCACAACCGGCGAGTGCGGCGGCGGCGACTCCTGTTCCGGCTATTTTAAGGAAGTCGCGGCGGTTTATAGAGTTGTTGTCCATATATAAGTCGTTATAGGTTTTCAATGATGGTGTTGCTTTATACGGTGCGGTGCGCCTCGTGTCCCTCTACATAGATGGCACTGAAGGGATGTGCCGGGCAAAGGTTCTCACAGGCTCCGCAGCCTATGCAACGTTCGGTATTGACTACGGGAATGCGGATGGACTTCTCGTCATGTGGGTCGGAGGGGACCATCAGGATGGCACCCGTGGGGCAGTGGCGGGCACAGTTGCCGCATTGTACCTTGTCGGTGATGCAGACGCAGTTGTCTTTAATCCACACGGCATGGCCTATCTGTACGGAGGACTTCTCGGCTCGGTCTATCTTGCGGATGGCGCCCGTGGGGCAGACCTGCGAGCAACGGGTACACTCGGGACGGCAATAGCCGCGCTCGTAGGACATCTCGGGTTGCATGAGCCGTGCAAGGTCGGTAGAGGGGCGCAACACTTGGTTGGGGCAAACCGACACGCAGAGCTGGCAAGCGGTGCAGTGGCGGGAGAAGTTGCGTGCGCCGACAGAACCGGGAGGGGTGATGGGGGTGGCACGTCGCGGTATCTTCTTCTCCTCGATGGTGGCCAGTCCGCCTTCCAGCGCGTCTTCTTGCGCCTTCAATGCGGCGGTGGCGGCCACGGCCGCCGATAGGGTAAGGAAGCTGCGGCGGGCGGCATCGGCAGGTTTATTCGTAGCGGTCGGCATGGGTGTGGAGGACGGTGCGGCAGTGGCCGTGGCGGGTTTTACCGTGCTTGCGGCGGGCTTGGCATGTTGGGCGTTCTTCTTGCGGATGGTGTAGGAGATGGCGCCTTGGCGGCAGTCGTTCAGGCAATCCATGCAGGCCACGCAGCGGCTATAGTCTATCTCGTGTGCCTCGGGGTCAATGCAGGCGGCCTTGCACTTGCGGGCGCACGTCTTGCACCCGTTGCACTTGGCCGTGTCAATGACCGGTTTCAGCAACGAGAAGCGGCTCAGGAAACCAAGCACGGTACCCACCGGGCAGATGGTGTTGCAATAGGTCCTGCCGCCGCGCAACGCGAGGACGGCGATGACCACCAGCGTCACTACGGCGATGATGAAGGTGGGCAGGCTCTTCAACCAAACGTCCGTCTGGTAGAACAGGTAGCTGTCGGCGCGTTCGGCCAAATGGGCCAGCAGGTTGTTGCCCCATTGGTAGAGGGGTGCCAGCAAGTTGGAGGCGATACGGCCGTAGGCGCTATAGGGCGATATGAGGGCTACAAACGGGCCTATGCCGGCGATGAAGGCGATGATGAAGAGCGCCAGCACGGTGTAGCGCAATATGTGGCGGGCAGGCGTGTAGTGGAAACGGTGCCGGCTGCGGCGCTTCTTGGTGAACGCTCCGAAGATGTCCTGCATGATGCCCAGCGGACAGACGATGGAGCAATAGATGCGTCCGCAAAGCAACGTCACGATAATGAGCGCCAGCACGACACCTATATTGAGCGCGAAGAGCGCGGGGATGAACTGTATCTTGGCGAGCCATCCGAAGTAGGCGTGCAGCGTACCCGTGAAGTCGAGGAACAATAGGGTTACTAATATAAAGCTGATGACAGCGAGCGTTATTCTTACGGTACGTAGCATGTGTGTAAATTAGTTAGTGATAATGTAAAGAGTGGCAAATGTAGACAATTTCTGTTATATGAACAAGGAAAAGCAAGTTTTTTTGGGTTTCATTCCACACATCATTCCATGGCTTCGGTCCCGAAAGCGAGCGGCAGCAATGACTTCACGCCTTCGATGAGGCAGACGCGGCGGGTGCCATAGAGCAGCACAAGCAGCGGCCGTTCCGAGCGTGCCTCCGTTTCGAGCATCACTTGCCGGCAGGCACCGCAAGGAGTGACGGGGTCTTCTGTAAAGAGGCCTTTCTCGTTACGGGCGGCAATGGCGAGCGCCTCTACCGGCTGGTCGGGATAACGGGAACCGGCATAAAAGAGGGCGGTGCGCTCGGCACAGAGTCCGGATGGATAGGCGGCGTTCTCTTGGTTGCTACCCGTAACGATGGTGCCGTCCGTGAGCCTTACCGCCGCTCCCACCGAAAAGTGCGAGTAGGGGGAATAGCTTCGGTGCGTGGCTTCCTTGGCGGCGTCTATCAAGGAGCGGCCGGCTTCATCTAATTCTTCATAGGTGCAGGTCTTCATGGTAATCTGCAAGTTCAACTCTTTCATCGTGTCATGAATATATAAATCGGTTTCACCTGCAATATTCGCGATAATATTCCATAACCGCAAGTCGAAGAGAAGAAATCTTTGCCGGCATGCGTGATAAAAAGATGGCCTTGCGATTGGATTATTCAATTCTTTTACGGACTTTTGTGCTTCGAACCAGAACATTCACATAGCATGAGATTCCTGTTGAAATACACGGCCGTCGCCCTGTTGCTGTTGCTGTCTGCGCTCGATATGCAGGCACAACGCCGCAACACCGCCTACAACGATTACATCAAGAAGTACGCTCC
>JAJPYP010000188.1 GCA_021204885.1 Prevotellaceae bacterium | reverse complement strand
ATGGCCGACGTGAAAGACCGCCACTTGAATCCCGGCTACTCCTCCTACACCCAGCAGACCTTCATGACGCAGCTCTCGGCCGAGGAGTGCGGCGTGTTCCAAGAGATGCTCTTCAAGTTCCCCGGCTTCTCCATCCAGCGGCGCACCATCCGCCAATATACCTACGATGCCGCCGCGCATGCCTTGGGCGACATCGGCGAGGTATCCAAGAAAGAGGTCGAGGCCGACGACTACTATGTGGGCGGCGACTACATCGGCAAGCAAGGCATCGAGAAGTCCTACGAGCGTTACCTGCGCGGGGAAAAAGGCGTGGAAGTGCTCTTGCGCGATGCCCGTGGACGCATACAGGGTCACTACATGGACGGCAAGGCCGACCGTGCCTCCGTGCCGGGCAAGAACCTTACGTTGGGCTTGGACATCGACCTGCAACTGCTTGGCGAACGGCTCTTACAGCATAAAATCGGCGCCATCGTGGCCATCGAGCCCGAGACGGGCGAGATACTCTGCATGGTCTCCTCCCCTTCCTACGACCCCCACCTCATGATAGGCCGGCAGCGCGGCAAGAACCACCAAGCTTTGCAGATGGATAACCGCAAGCCGCTCTTGAACCGCGCCATCATGGGTACCTATCCGCCTGGCTCCACCTTCAAGACGGCACAGGCGCTCACCTTCCTGCAAGAGGAGATCATCCATCCCGACTATCCCACCTTCCCCTGCGCACACGGCTTCAATTACGGCAACCTGCATGTGGGCTGTCACGGACACGCCTCCCCCTTGCCCCTCTTGCCGGCCATCGCCACCTCCTGCAACGGCTACTTCTGCTGGGGGCTCTTCCGCATGTTCGGCGACAAGAAGTACGGCTCCCCGCAGAACGCCATTACCGTGTGGAAAGACCACATGGTATCGCAAGGCTTCGGCTACCGCTTGGGCGTGGACCTGCCGGGCGAGCAGCGCGGCCTCATTCCCAACGCGCAGTTCTACGACAAGGCCTATCGCGGCTCATGGAACGGACTCACCGTCATCAGTATCGCCATCGGCCAAGGCGAGATACTGGCCACACCGTTGCAGATAGCCAACTTGTGCGCCACCATCGCCAACCGTGGCCACTTCATCACCCCGCATATCGTCAAGGAGATACAGGACAACGAGATAGACAGCCTTTACCGCACGCCCCGCTACACCACCATCGACCGCCAATATTACGAACAAGTGGTGGCCGGCATGCGCTCCTCGGTAACGGGCAGCTATGCCGGCGGCACCTGCCGCATGGTGGGTGTCATCTTGCCCGGCGTGGAGGCTTGCGGCAAGACGGGCACGGCGCAGAATCGCGGCAAGGACCACTCCGTGTTCATGGGCTTCGCCCCCATGGACCATCCCAAAATAGCCATCGCGGTCTATGTGGAGAACGGCGGATTCGGTGCCGTCTACGGCGTGCCCATCGGGGCATTGATGATGGACCAGTACTTAAACGGCAAGCTCTCGCCCGAGAACGAGTTGCGGGCCGAAGAGTTCAGCGAAAGGGTAATCTATTATGGTGACGAGGAGAGATAGCGTCTGGAAGTCCTTGGACTGGGTCACCGTGGGCATTTACCTGCTGCTCATTGTCGGCGGCTGGTTCACCGTGTGCGGCGCGTGCTACGACTTCGACGAGCCCGACTTCTTCGACTTCTCCACCCGTGCCGGCAAGCAGTTCGTCTGGATAATCTGCTCCTTCGGGTTGGGCTTTGTCCTGCTCATGCTCGAAGATGCCCTCTACGACATGTTCGCCTACCTCATCTACATCGCGTTGATTGTCCTGCTGGCCGTCACCATCTTCATCGCACCCGATACCAAAGGCTCCCACTCCTGGCTCATCTTGGGCCCGGTGAGTCTGCAACCGGCCGAGTTCGCCAAGTTCGCCACGGCGCTGGCGCTGGCCAAGTATATGAGCGCCTACTCTTTCACCATCAAGCATTGGCGGCATGCCGCCATGCTGGCTTTCCTTATCCTGCTCCCCATGGGGCTCATCATCCTGCAACACGAAACCGGTTCGGCCCTTGTCTATTTGGCCTTCTTCCTGATGCTCTACCGCGAGGGCATGCCCGGCGCGGTGCTCTTCTCCGGATTCTGTGCGGTGCTCTATTTCGTGGTGGGCATCCGTTTCGGCGACACCTACTTGGCCCATACTCCTACGCCCGTGGGGCCCTTTGCCGTGCTCACGATGATACTGCTCTTTACCGGCGGATTGGTGCTGGTCTACCGCAACCATTGGAAACCCGCACGCAACATCTGGGCGGTGACCCTTGGGGTCTTGTTTGCCTCCACCCTTGTTTCCGTCTTTTGGATACCCTTCAACTTGTTGTGGGTGCAGGTGGGTCTGTGCGTGGCGGCAGTGGGTTACCTGCTCTTCCTCTCCATCAGCGAGCGCTATGCCAAGTACTTGTGGATAGCCCTCTTCGTGGTGGGCTCGGGCGGCTTCCTCTACTCCAGTGGCTACTTCTTCCACAAGGTGCTCGAACCCTACCAACAGATACGTATCGAAGTCCTCTTGGGCATGGAGGAAGACTTGACCGGTGCCGGCTACAACGTCA
>JAJPYP010000149.1 GCA_021204885.1 Prevotellaceae bacterium | reverse complement strand
CACACCTTCAACGAAGAGATCATCACCGATGCCATCAACTTCGAGATGAGCCGCAACGGGCAAGTCTTCTTCGTGAACAACCGCATCTCCAACCTGCCGGAACTGAAGCTCCTCATCGAGCGGCACATCCCCGACTGCCGTGTGGCCGTGGGCCATGGGCAGATGGACCCCGCTGAATTGGAGCGCGTCATCTTGGGCTTCGTCAACTACGATTACGACGTGTTGCTTGCCACCACCATTGTGGAGAACGGCGTAGACATCCCCAATGCCAACACCATCTTGATAAACCAAGCGCAAAACTTCGGCCTGAGCGACCTGCATCAGATGCGTGGCCGTGTGGGGCGCAGCAACAAGAAGGCTTTCTGTTACTTGCTCGCACCGCCCCTTTCCACACTAAACTCCGAAGCCCGCCGTCGCTTGCAAGCCATCGAGAACTTCTCCGACTTGGGCAGCGGCATACACATCGCCATGCAAGACCTCGACATACGCGGTGCCGGCAACATGCTTGGTGCAGAACAGAGCGGCTTCATTGCCGACCTTGGCTATGAAACCTACCAGAAGATCCTTACCGAAGCCGTGCATGAACTCAAGACCGACGAGTTCGCCGACCTCTATGCCGCCGATGCCAAAGCCGCCGCCGGGGGCGACGCTTCCCTTGGCGAGATTCCCTTTGTGGAGGAGTGTCAAGTGGAGAGCGACTTGGAGCTGTTGCTTCCCGCTACCTACGTGGCAGGCAGCAGCGAGCGCATGCTGCTCTACCGCGAGTTGGACGGCCTTACTTCCGACAAGGAAGTCGCCGCCTTCCGTTCCCGTCTTGAAGACCGCTTCGGAGCCTTGCCCGAAGAGAGCGAAGAGTTGTTGCGCATCGTTCCCCTGCGCCGTCTTGCCGCTCGCTTGGGCGCGGAGAAAGTCTTTCTCAAAGGCGGCCGCATGACCCTCTTCTTCGTCTCCAACCCCGACAGTCCCTACTACCGCAGCCCCGCCTTCGGCAAGATTATCAGTTACCTCATGAAGTACACCCGCCGTTGCGACCTGCGCGAACAGAACGGCAAGCGCAGCCTCTTGGTACACGACGTATCGCGCGTGGAAGAAGCCCTCCACGTGCTCGAAGAGATTATGACCATGCCCGTGGCCGAAGCCTCGTGACACGGAGCTAATCCTGTTATTCCACCAATTTCAATGCCTCTGCCGGATAGTCCGTGGTAAGGTAATCCACGCCCAAATTGCCCAGTTTCTTCATCTGTTTGGTGTCGTTCACGGTCCACGTGTTCACGCCCATGCCCAGCGCGTGTGCCTCGGTTATCCATTCGGGCTTATCCAGCAGCACGTTGTATTGATAGTCTATGCCGTTGATGCCTTTCGCGCTCAGCTCTTGGGGCGAGAGGTCACCATTCAAGTAGGCGATTCGAGAGCCGGGAGTCAATGTCGTCAACACCTCGCAGACGTGCAGGCTGAAGGAGATGTACTCCACTTGCCCCTCCATCTGCATGGCTTTCACCTTCTCCACCACCAACTGCGTCAGCTCCTCATTCAACGCTTGGGTGTGTTGCGACTTTATCTCTAATATCAGTTGAATATCGGGCAGCGCCTTGCCGGCATTCAGATAGTCGTCCAATGTGGGCAAAGTCTCCCCGTTGGCCAATTGATACGTTTTCAGCTCCGCATATTCCGTATCGCAAATGGCACGACCTGCAATGGAGTCGTCGTGGTTGATGACGAGCATCTTGTCAGCGGTCATCTGCACGTCAAACTCAGACCCGTACACGCCTATCTCGGCCGCGCGGTTCATCGACGTGATGGAGTTCTGTGCCGACCCGTCGCATTTCCAATACCCCCGGTGGGCTATGACGCGGGTTTGCGCCAGCAGGAACTCGTCCGACGAGCAAGCCATGCACACCGCGCACAACACACACACGGTCATCCATTTCTTCCATTTCATGTTTCTCATTCCTTTCATGTTCATTATAGATAACGTAAGTTTGGATAAAAAGCCTATAAATAAATAGGCGGTACTCAAATATGTCGCTAATATAACGCTTTTCTTCCAACCGCTCAAAATCCTGCATGAAAAACGGCATTTTCTTGGAAGCTGACTCACGGAATGGCACAGCTGCCATACAACTTTGCACCGTAAAACAGAAGAGACAATGGAAAAGAGATTGATTGCAAGCATCCGCACGGCCGCATCCAAGCTCAAAGGCGGCAAGTTGCGCAACTTGAAAGCGTTGGCACCCGTACTCGGCGCGATAAGGGAAGCGGCCTCACTCTCTACGGATGAGGAGGCGGTGGCCATGGCCGTCATCATGGACCGCCAATGCTCCGACAACAGCACTAACCTTGCCGGCTTATCCAACCTGTTTGTCCACTATTTTCGGAATGGGTCATTACCCCTCTCCCAAAGGGGCATTTCAGGGCGTTTTTGACGGAAAGACAGCTTTATTGTTGTTATGCAAGCAAATTGTCAGGCCCTCACCATTATTGCCTTGCATCCGTCCAATTTTAACATTCGGCTGAATCTAACGATAGTATTCCTTAGGGTGTAAGGATAGTATTCGTTAGGGTGCAAGGATAGTATTCG
>JAJPYP010000134.1 GCA_021204885.1 Prevotellaceae bacterium | reverse complement strand
GTTAAGTTCAAGTACGACTACAACATGAAGTATGCCGACGCCTTTGCCCATGAAGTGGAGTGGGTGACGCTCTATCTTGTAGACAGTGGCGGCCGTGTTGCTTGGCAGAAGACCGAGCGGGGCGATGCGCTGTCCGAGGATGGATACGTGATGGACGTGGATGTCGACCCCGGCGAGTATGACCTGCTCGTATGGGGCGGCACCACCGACAACGGCTCGTTCAGCATACCGCAGTCTACCGTTGCCACGGAGCTTGGCTGCACGCTGAACCGCGAGTGCGATGCCGACGGCACGGCCTACGTGGACACCGACCTTGACCGCCTGTTCCATGGCTACTTGGCCGGGCAGACGTTCCCCGAAGATGCAGGCACCTATACCTACACCGTCTCTTTGGTGAAGGACACCAACGTGTTCCGCGTGGTATTGCAACACCTGTCCGGTACGGCGGTAGACAAGGACAAGTTCACCTTTGCCATTACCGATGACAACGGCAGCATGGCTTGGGACAACAGCGTGCTACAGGACGAGCAGATAACCTACTACGCTTGGCATACGGACCAAGGGGAGGCAGGCATGGACGATACGGAAAGCACCGCTTCCACCCGTTCCACCTACAGCGCCGCCATCGCCGAGCTTACCACCGCGCGTGTGATGGCCGACCACAGTACGCGCCTTACCGTCACCAACAACGAGACGGGCAGCGTGGTGTTCTCCATCCCGCTCATAGACTACGCCTTGCTTGTGAAGGGCTTCTACAACAGCGGCATGGACGACCAAGAGTACTTGGACCGTCAGGACGAATGGGACATGGTGTTCTTCCTTAACGAGAGCGTGGAAGGCGGAGGCGAGACGTGGATGGACGCCTACATCTACATCAACTCTTGGAAGGTGGTGTTGCAGAACGCCAGCCTGTAACGAAGGAAAGGGTGCGTTATGCGGAAAGGAAACTATCGACAACGAGCATACATCAAGGCAGCTCTTTGCGGCGCAGCCTTGCTGATGGCGTGCGCCTCGTGCGTGTACGACGACTATGCAGACACGGCAGCCGGCAGTGACAACACGGTGAACGTGGGCATCACCATACGCACCGCTTCCATGGCCTCCACAAGGAGCGACGGTTACGAAGATGGCAGCACTTACGAGAACTACATCGACCTTGATGGCGGCGACTACCGCGTCTACTTCTTCACCAACGACCCGGACAACGACGGAAACGACACCTTCATAGCCCGTTTCGAGCCTACGTACATGGCAACCTCTACCGGCAAGAACTACACCGAGTACACCCTTTATGGCGAGGTGACCGCTGACGAGGTGACAGACCTTGGCAGCTTCAAGATCATGGTGTTGGCCAACTGGGGAACGGACAATTATCCTGACGGGTACTTTACCAACATCGACGAAGCGTGCGAAGCAGCCACATACAATGCCTTTGTGGGTGATGACGGCACCGCCCTTATGCCGTCGGAAGACAGGCGCATCCCCTTCTACGGCATCCATGCCTATTCGGGTTATACCTTCGAGCAGGGAAAGGCCGTGACGCTGAGCGAGCCTGTCACCCTGCTGCGTGCCATGGCCAAAGTGCAGGTGATACTCGAAAGCGAGGGCGTGGCTTTCAGCGACGTGACCCTGCACCGCTACAATGCCAAGGGCTATTGTGCGCCCGACAAGGTCTATTCGCAAGACGATTACGACCATGGCGCGGATTGGAGCAAAGATTATCTTCAGGATGTACACTTGGTGAACAACGGTGCCAATGACAGCGACGCGGCAAGCAACAGCATGTCTTTCTATAAAGAGCAGGAGGCCGATGTACAGAACGGGCAGTACGAGACTTGGGTGGCTTATCTGCCTGAATACTCGAACACCACCAATGCGGACGACTATGCCTCTATAACGATCGCTGTAGAGGGCGGCGATACCCATGATATCTACTTTGCCAACTACACGGATGGCGAGACGGACAATTCATATAGCGACGGCGACCGCTTCGACATACAGCGCAACAACCTTTACCGCTTCCATGTAACCGTATCTGCCGGCAACAAGGCGGTCTATGTGGAGAACTGGACGTTGCTCGATGAGGAGGAGATTGACTTTTAAGGAGACAAAACCATGAGACATGAAGCGGTATATAATAAGGTAGGAGGCCGAAGGCATCTTGCGGGCTTGTGGGCGACGGTGTGGCTGCTAACGTGTGGCTTGCTCTACTCCTGCATACTCGATACGGGTGAACCCGAAGGGATGTCTGCCGCCGGCACTGATGAAGCGACTTCCCTTGGCGGGCAGACGCACGTGCGCCTTGTCATATCGGCCAAGGATATGGGCGCACTGTATGTTACCCGCACGACCGATTACGATGCCAACGCCGAAGAGGGAGAGTTCATGCACACGCTCTGTGTGTTTATCGTGGATGAGACGGGAAAGATTGAAAAGAAGATACAGCCAGACTTTACTACAGGTGAAGATTATTCAAGCGATGCAAGTAATGGCAACCTGACGGAGTATGTGAAGGAATTGGACAACCTTACGGCAGGCACGAAGACCATCTACGCCTTCTCCAACTGGGATGACATGGATTGCGATAAATGGACTACGCTTATTGCCAAAAACGAAGGCGATGAAATCATTGAAAGCGACCTTGCCTTTGCCGTGGGCGACCCTGCCTCCAAGGTGGATATAGCGAGCGGCCGATACATTCCCATGAGCGGGAAGAACGAAGCCACCATAACGGCAGGCAAAGCATATACCGTTACCTGCGGGCTTGACCGCTTGGTGAGCAAGGTGCAGCTGAGCGTGCAAGGAGATTCTGATGTAGACGTACCGCTTGATAGCTTCACATTTACCGGTACCGCTGATAAAGTAGACTTGTTTAGCGATAGTGCCAGTGGTGAGACCATATCATATAATGGCGAGGCTTCATTTGTAGGTGAAAACGGCATGACGCTTTACAAAGGAGAAACGACGACATTGGCGTTCTATGTGAATGAAAGCAACCGGTCAAACGATGGTTATACTATTGAGATAGTTTCTACAAGTACCGGGAAGTATGATAAATATGATGGAGTGACCTATTCAGCCACCACTGCCAGAGAGGATATTCCACGCAACAACATCTATCCTATATCGCTTACGCTCGACAGATATGATTTTTCTGTAGAGGTTACGACATGGATGGCAGCTACTGGTACACCGGAAATGCAATATGTCAATGATGATAGATATGACGCATCTTATCCATATTATATTAAAATCTGCACCATTACAAGTAGTTTTACCATTGAACCAATACTGAAAGATTTGGATACCGAAGAGACTGTGACTGGTGATGTCTCATTTAATTGGGAGTATACCAATACAGATAATGCGCAGATGTCATGGAATGAAGATACTAAAACACTTACCGTAACCACTCTTACGGCATCGTCAGGGTATAAATATAATTTCATTGTTACCGCACAGTGGGAAACTACAAACGAAAGTGGAACGGCAACTCATACAAGAACGTACAAATTGAGAATAGAGATGTCAGGCACTTCATGGCATTTTGTATAGATGCCACATCATGGCAGAGTTCCCCATTCATAAAAGGGAACTCGAGCCTATCTATCTTCGCACGGATATGTTGACAACACCCCATTTCTTGGGGTGCATGGAATGTGTTCTTTACGACTTCATCAACGCATTCCTTAGGGTCTAATCTCCGCATTGAACAAAGTGTCATCTCTACATTGCTTATACCCTAACGAATGTAGAGATGAGCACCTCATCTCTATAGAGATGAATTTCTGCCGATTGTTAAAATTGGACGATTGCCATGCAATCCATGCACTGCTTGGACAATATGCTATAATAACCCCGGAACTGTTGTCAATCTGACAAAAACGCCCATTTTGCCCCCATTTGGACGGGGTTGGAAGCGATTACGAAATATCAAGACAATCTGGCCAAGAATGGCATGAAAGGACCCACTGATTTTGGAAAATACAATCTTGCCTATCCCATTCCGCCCCTCCGCATTTCCATATCCAATCACCCTTTACTTGTACAAGCAAGCCGTCTGCACTTGTACAACCAAGCGGTCTGCGGTTGTGCTACGGTAATCGTACGGTTCCACAAGTAAGCACCCTTTGCTTGTACAAGCAATCACCCTTTGCTTGTACAAGCACAGAATCCATGGAAAATCGCTGGTCGATTTTTAAGATTGGCAGGGGAGTCATGTCTCCTCCTCGAAGCGGCGGAAATTGCCGTGCTGCGATTACTTCACGTAGTGTACGTAGTCCGGCTTGCGGGGCTTGGCTACAGGCTCGGGACAGCTTGCGCTGCGGTAGCCCAATACGCAATGGCCGATGCCTTCGTAGTCGCCTTCAACGCCCCATGATTTCAACAGGGCTTTGCCATCTTCGGAGCCGAAGACCTCTTTGGCACGGTGTATCCAGCAGCTGTCTACGCCAAGGGCATGGGCGGCGTTCATCAGGTTGCCCATGACAAGCGAGCCGTCGTACACGTAGGTGGGATAGGCACGGTTGGCAAGGACAACGAGTACCACGGGAGCTCCGTAGAAGGGGTCGGTGGTAATGCCGAGACATTGGGCGTTCAGCTTGGACAAGCGGTCGCGCACGGCCTTGTCGGTAACGGCGATGATGATGGGCGACTGCCATCCGGCACCTGTGGGGGCGTAGATGCCGGCTTCGATAATCTGGTTCAATACTTCTTCTGTCGGCATCTTGGCGGTATCGAAATCGCGGATGCTACGGCGGGTCTTGAGGCATGCTATAATCTCGTTCATACGTTATGTGGGTTTTAAAGTTTGTACAAATATAGAGATAATTACGGTATTATGCGTGCCCGGCAAGGATATTTGTTAAAGAAATGTGTAATATATTATGTAATGGTTGGCACACCGAATGGAAAGTGTAACTTTGACGGCGTAAAGATGATATGGAAACGTATGGAATAAGCTAAGGTTATGCATATATTGGAGCATGTAGAAGAGTTGTTGGTGGGGTGGGGTTCTTCGTCGGCTATGGCGGGGAAGCTCGTGCCGTTCGTCACGTTTGCCATGGTGCTTATCATCGCTTACGTGGCCGACGCCATTTGTCGCAAGGTGTTGCTGCGGGTGGTGGCGCGTTTCGTGAAGTACACCAAAGTGACGTGGGATGACGTGCTCTTCGACCAAAAGGTAATGACGCGGTTGAGCCGCATCGTGGCCCCGCTTATCATCTACCTGCTTATTCCGGTGGCTTTTGCCGACCACTTGTCGGGCTTGCTCTATTTCATTCAACGGGTGTGCCTGATATATATGCTCGTGGCTTTCCTGTGCTTCTTGCATGCTTTCTTGAAGGCGGGTTACGAGGTGTACAGCGAGACAGAGCAATCGCAAAAGCGGCCGTTGAAGGGGCTGTTGCAGACCATGCAGGTGATTGTGTGGTTTATCGGTGCCATCGTGTTGATAGGCATCTTGATAGACCGTTCACCCCTGACGCTGTTGGCGGGCTTGGGCGCGTCGGCAGCGGTGCTGATGTTGATATTCAAGGACAGCATCACGGGGCTTGTGAGCGGTGTGATGCTATCGGGCAACGACATGTTGAAGGTGGGCGACTGGATTGAGGTGCCTAAATACGGGGCCAACGGTACCGTCGTGGAGGTGGCGCTGAATACGGTCAAAGTGCGTAACTGGGACAATACCATCGTCACCATTCCGCCTTACATATTGGTGAGCGACTCTTTCCAGAACTGGCGCGGCATGAAGGAGAGTGGCGGGCGGCGCATCAAGCGCAGTATCAACATCGACATGAATACCGTGTGCTTCTGTACGCCACAGATGGTGGCCAAATTCCGCAAGATGCCGCTCTTGAAGGCGTATATGGAACAGGTGGAGAAGCCTGTGAACATAGGCGTGCTGCGTGCCTATTTATTGGCTTACATCCAAAGCTTGCCCGCTACCAGCACCGAGCTTTCGTGCATGGTGCGCCAGCTGCAACCCACGGAGTACGGCATTCCGTTGGAGATCTATTTCTATACCACGGTGAAGGATTGGGTTCCTTACGAGGACATACAGTCCGACCTTTTCGACCATGTGCTGGCCATGGTGCCCGAGTTCGGACTGAAGGTGTTCCAAGCGCCTACGGGTGCCGACTTGCAGCGGTTGCAGCCGGCCAAGGAGTAGTATCACCTCTCTTTTTTCTACCTTATTATTATGGTGAAACGTATCTATACCCCGTGGCGCGTAGGGCGGAGCGCAGGTTGTGTTAATGAGTCGGTTGCTAAATTAAAGCATGTTATAAAAAGAAGATAATCTTTCCAATTGTTTGGAGATATGCCAAACCTTCGTACCTTTGCTACGTGTTTTTCATAGTATTAGATTTAAGGTTAACAAAAAGGATTGGCTGTCTGGGATAGATAGCCATTTTTTTTATGGCTTCACGTATGCAAGAACTTCACCCGATAATGTTTGCCGGTACAGGCAGCGACGTTGGCAAAAGCATCATTACCGCCGCTTTTTGCCGCATATTCCGTCAAGACGGATACAACCCCGCACCTTTTAAAGCGCAGAACATGGCGCTCAACTCGTATGCCACGCCCGAGGGCTTGGAGATAGGGCGTGCGCAAGCCGTGCAAGCCGAGGCGGCGGGCATACCGTGCCATACGGACATGAATCCGTTGCTGTTGAAACCCCAGTCGGACCACACTTCGCAAGTGGTGCTCAGCGGCAAGCCTTGGGGCAACCGCGATGCTTACGACTACTTCCGCCGCGGGCATAGCGAGGTGTTGCGCCGTGAAGTGTGCGCGGCTTACGACCGCTTGGCGGCCCGCTACAATCCCATTGTGATGGAGGGTGCGGGCAGCATCGCCGAAATCAACTTGCGTGATGTAGACTTGGTGAACTTGCCCATGGCACGGCATGCACGAGCCGATGTGATACTTGTGGGCGATATTGACCGTGGCGGCGTGTTCGCCAGCGTGTACGGCACGTTGCAACTGCTTCGTCCCGAGGAAAGAAAGTGTGTGAAGGGCATTCTCATCAACAAGTTCCGCGGCGACTTGCGTCTTTTCGAGCCGGGCGTGAAGATGCTCGAAGAGCTGTGCGGCATTCCCGTGGTGGGGGTGATACCTTATTATACACACATCACCATCGAGGAGGAGGACTCGATGGCTTTGGCTTCCAAGCAGCTGCATGCCTTGCAAGGGAAGGTGAACGTGGCGGTGGTGCTGTTGCATCACCTGAGCAACTTCACCGATTTCGACGTATTGGAACATGACCCGCGCGTGCACCTGTTCTATACCAACAATGTAGAGGAATTGGCCAAGGCCGACATCATTATACTGCCCGGCAGCAAGAGCACGATAGACGACTTGTATGAGTTGCGGCGTAACGGCGTGGCACAGACTGTTGTACGTGCTGCAAGGGAGGGGACCACTGTCTTGGGTATTTGCGGTGGCTACCAGATGATGGGGCAGGAGGTGACCGACCCCGACCATGTGGAGGGTGCCATCGAACGTCTGCCCGGATTGGGCTTGCTGCCGGTAACCACAAGGATTGCGGCGGGGAAAGTGACACGGCAGGTAAGGTTCCGTCTGCAAGAGACGATGGAAAAGGAAACGGATGGGGCTGTGAGGAAGGAGAACAAGTGGATGTGGGGCAACGCCTACGAGATACACAGCGGCGTGACTGTGCCCGTAACCGGCGCATCGGCATCGCCCTTGACACTGTTGGAGGAGGGCAGGGCAGAGGGTTACCGGTTGAGCGACCGCTGCATGGGCACTTATCTGCACGGTATCTTGGACAACGCCTTCTTTAGGGACCGCCTACTGGCACCCTACGCCGACAAATGCGGTGCCAAGGTGGCGCCTTTCGACTATCGACAATTTAAACAGGAGCAGTATGACAAGCTGGCCGACCACGTGCGCAGCCACGTCGACCTGCCTTTGATATACCGTATAATGAGTGAACGCCATGATTGAGGGACACGGAGACGATGCCTATAAATACGGCAAGGTGATAGAGGCCGATTTCAGTTCCAACATCGCGCCATACGTGGACTTGGCACCGCTCGAAGCCCATTTGTGCAAGTGCATGAACGGCATCGGCAACTATCCCGAACCGGAGCCTTACACGTTGCAGGCGCGTATCGCCGACCGTGACGGTTTGGAAGCGGAGCAGGTGATGGTGACAAGCGGTGCCACCGAGGCCATCTATTTGATGGCGCAGACTTTCCGCGACAAACGCAGCTTGGTGCTGCAACCCACTTTCAGCGAGTATGCCGACGCTTGCCGTATACACGGCCATAGGGTGGGTGCGCTGTACCAATTGCCCGGTGCCTTGCAAGGTTACCGCTTGCCCGAGGATACCGACTTGTGCTGGCTGTGCAACCCGAACAATCCTACGGGCAGTGTGATAGAGAAGCGGGAACTGACACGGATAATCGAGTGTAACCCGCAAGTGTGCTTTGTGATAGACCAATCTTACGAGGACTTCACGTTGCGTCCACTCTTCTCGGCCAAAGAGGCGGCGGCTTGCGCCAATGTGTTGTCGCTTCATTCCCTTACCAAGCGGTATGCCATACCGGGATTGCGCATAGGGTATGTCACGGGAAATGCGCCGTTGATCTCGCGCTTGCGCACGCACCGCATGCCTTGGTCGGTCAACAGGTTGGCGGTGGAGGCGGGGTGTTATCTGTTGGAACACGGCCTGCCCCGGCTTGTCGGCCTTACCGAATACTTGCAGGAGACCAAGCGCTTGGCCGCGCGTCTCAAGGCATTGGGCGGCATGGATGTGTGGGAGACCTATACCCATTTCATGTTGGTGTGCCTGCGTGTGGGCAAGGCATCGGCTTTGAAGGAGTACTTGGTGCGGGCGCATGGCATATTGATACGCGACGCTTCCAATTTCGAGGGGTTGGACGACCGCTTCTTCCGCATCACCACACGCCGACCTGAGGAGAACGACCGCTTGACAGATGCCATCGGCAGCTTCTTTCGTGAGGGTTTATAAATAGGTAAAGTAGAGAAATGGATGCGGTTCCTCATACTATTCTGATGCTTGCGGGCGTTATCTTGCCGTTGCTTTTCGCTTGGTTGCTGGACCGATGGTTGGGCGACCCGGCTTGGCTGCCCCATCCGGTAGTGGGCTTCGGCAGGGTCATCGCTTGGTGGGAAAGGCGGTTGAACAGGGGTGGTTGTCGCTTGCTGAAAGGGACGGTGATGAGCATGGCGCTCGTCTTGCTTGTGTATCTGCTCGCGGATGCCGTCTTGCAGGGGGCGTTCACGCTTGCACGCCCTGTGGGTTACGTGGTGCAGACGGTGCTTATCTTCTATTGCTTGGCCGGCACCACCTTGGTGCGCGAGGTGCGCGAAGTGTTCCGTGCCGTGGATCGCTCGGTAGAGGAGGGGCGCAGGCAAGTGGCACGTATCGTGGGGCGCGATACAGAGCGGCTGTCGGCACAAGCGGTGCGCACGGCGGCATTGGAAACCTTGGCCGAGAACTTGAGCGATGGGGTGATAGCCCCGCTCTTTTGGTATCTGTTGCTTGGCGTGCCGGGCATGTTGGCCTATAAAATGGTGAATACGCTCGACTCGATGATTGGTTACCGCAATGAGCGTTATAGGCTTTTCGGCCGCGTGGCCGCCCGCTTGGACGATGTGGCCAACTATATTCCCGCACGGATTACCGCCCTCTTGATGCTTATTGTGGCGGGACGACTCTCCTTGCTCTCTTTCGTATGCAAGCAGGGCAAGCGGCACCTTAGCCCCAACTCCGGTTACCCGGAAGCGGCGTTGGCGGGTATATTGGATTGCCGCTTCGGCGGGCCGCACGACTACTTCGGCAGTGAGGTGTGGAAGCCTTATATCGGCAGCAATGACCGTGCTTTGACTACGGTCGATATGGAACGTGCCGTGCGGGTGAACCGTCGCGCGGAGTGCGTGATGTTGCTGTTGGTGGTGGTGATTAGGGCAGGGCTTGCCCTCGCGATGGCATAAAGCCGATGCCGTTATCGTCAGAGGGTGATGTGTTCAATCCCTCCGTAGCGTGTCAATGCAGTGAATCCCTCTTCGTAAGGAAGCACGCCGGCATAGATGCGTGCGGCAGCCAATACCCCGCCATGCGTGAATACCGCCACCCGTCGGTAAGGCTTCAAGCGCACTTCATCCAAGAACCGGCTTACACGACGGTATTGCATGTCGAACGATTCGCCGCCGGTAGCTTGTACGTGCAGGTAGTCTTTGTACCAATCGAATAGATGGGGGTCGTCGTTGTCGTCGTAAGGCACCATTTCCCATGCGCCGAAGTCCATCTCCAAGAGACGCTTGTCGCGCTGGGCATCGGGATACCCGCAGTAAGCGGCCAAGCGCGTGCAGCGGCTAAGTGGGCTGGTGTAGACTTTATCGAAAGGCATGTAGCGTTGCAACTCATGCAGGGTAGCGGCGGCTTCGGTTGTAAAGGTGGGCTGTAGAGGCACGTCGGTCTGCCCGTAGCAAACACCGGGCGGTACTTGGACGGAAGTGTGGCGGATGAGATAGATCTCCATATATATATAATAGGTATAAGGCAATCGAGACTAAGACAGTGTGGGGAAGGGCAGGTAGTGCAGGAAGAAACCCACATTGCGTGCGGCGTAATGACAGCTTAACGCTAAACTGCCCAAGTAGAACGCTAACTCGCACAGCAGGAACACAGCACCGCAACAATCGCCCGTGTAGCCTTGCAAGAGGCGTGTCATCAGCAGGTAAAGCAAGCATAAAACTGCAAGCGGGAAGAGGGCTGCCACCCACATACACGAGGGGAGTAGCAGCAGCATCGGAAGCACGCCACACACGATGGCTATTACCATGCCTTTGCCGTCCATGCGGTTGTAGACCACCTTGGCCTTGCTCTCCTCTTCGCGGCGGGCGTAGGGCAACAGGTTCACGATTTGGGCGGCGCAACACTTGGACAGGCAGTCGCCGCTCAGCACCACAAGGCAGAGGAAGTTCAGGGGCAGCAGTCGCATTTGGAACAGCAAGAGAAAATAGATGACCAATCCTACCACACCGTAGGTGCCTATGTGGGAGTCTTTCATAATGGCCAATGTGCGCTCCCTTGTAGTGCCGCCGCCCATTCCGTCGAAGAAGTCGGCCAAGCCGTCTTCGTGCAGGCAACCTGTAACGAGCAGCCGCGCCGCGATGGCTATAAGCCAAGCGACAGCTGTGGGCAGCACTTGTCCCGCGAGCCAAAGCACGCCTGCGGTAACGCCGCCCGTGAGCCAGCCCACCAAGGGCCACCAAGGAATGATGTGCTTGAAGCTGACGGAGGGAACCGCTTTCAGTCTCCAAAAAGGGAGGCGCGTCAAGAAGGTGAATGCAGCCAATATATCGTCCATGCATCAGAAGTATTTGGTGATGGAGGCGTGTTTGAAGCTGTCCATCTCGTTCATCATGTGTACGGCGGAAGCCACGATGGGGTAGGCGCAGATGGCACCCGTGCCCTCGCCGAGCCGCAACCCCAAATGGAGCAAAGGCTTGGCATGTATCGCCTCGAGCAACAGCTTGTGACCCTGTTCATCCCCACAATGGCCATAGACGGCATAGTCGGTAACGGCGGGAGCTATCCGGCTTGCCGCCAACAGGCAACTGGTCATAATGAAGCCGTCTACCAAGATAATCATCTTCAACGCCGCCGCCCGCAGCATGGCACCCACTGCCATGACCATCTCATATCCGCCGAAGTAGCGGATGATGTCCGTGGGCGAACCGTCGCCGCAGTAGTTCTCCGACGCCTGCTTCAACACCTCGTACTTGTGGCGTATGCCGGCGTTGTCCAATCCGCTGCCGGCACCTACGCATCGCTCCAAGGAGATGCCCGTGAAGCGGTGCATCCAAATGGAGGAGGCGGATGTATTGGCTATGCCCATCTCGCCGAAGCTAAGGATATTGCTTCCCTCTTCGTGACAAAGGTCGACCATCGACGCGCCGCGCTCCAAGCAAAGTGCCATCTCTTCCCGGGTCATGGCCGCTTCATGCAGGTAGTTGCGCGTGCCACGGCGCACCTTCATGTCGATGATGCCTAATCCCTTGGGAAACGCATAGTCCACACCGGCATCCACTATCTTCAGGCCGAAGCCGTGCTGACGGCAAAGGAAGTTCACGCCCGCACCCCCACGTGTGAAATGGATGACTTGTTGCCAAGTCACCTCTTTGGGCGAGAGGCTCACACCTTCTTCCACAATGCCGTGGTCGGCGGCGAAGATGATGTTCTGCGGCTTGTGCAGCGAGGGGGTCAATGTCTGTTGAATCCATCCTATCTGCAATGCCAACTCCTCCAACATGCCCAATGAACCTTTCGGCTTGGTCAGGTTGTTGATTTTGTCTTGCAACGCTTCGCGGATGGCGTTGTCGGGGTGGTCTATGATACCTATATTCATGGTGCTTGTCAATCGTCTGTTGTCGGTGTGGTGGGTGTCAGGCTGTCATCGCTTGCAAGGGATGTATCTTTTACGGGTGTTCCTTTGATGTGTACCGGTATGCCCGATACCATCAGAATCACCTCGTCGGCAAGTGCGGCCACATATTGGTTCACCCAGCCCATCAAGTCGGTGAACTTGCGTTGCAGCGCGTTCTGCGAAGTGCCGCCCATGCCTATCTCGTTGGTCACGAAGATGAAGGTGGCCTCTTGCGAGGTGAAGCGGTCGAACTCCGCCTTGATAGCGTTCAGCGCACGGTCTACATCAGCTTGCAAGTCGAAAAAGAAGTTGGTGCTCCACAGTGTGAGGCAGTCCACCACGACCGTCTCGCCATCCATACGGTGTTTGCTCAGTTCCTTCTCCTCTTCGATGTTCCTCCACCTGTCACCGCGCCGCTGTTGATGCTTCGCTATCCTCAGTCGGAACTCATCGTCCCACACGCGGGCAGTGGCTATGTAAACGGGCGAGGCCGACAGGCCGAGCGCCAACCGCTCCGCATAACTGCTCTTGCCCGAGCGTGCGCCGCCCGTCACCAATATAATCTTTCTCATGCTTCCTTTACGACTGTTTCCATCTAATTCCTTGTAGGATTATACCGAACAAAATTACTCCCTTTCTGTGATATATCCGCAAAGCCCTGCCGTTTTTTACTCAAAAATAGCCCATTCGTTTGCACTTCTAAAAGAATTCCTTATCTTTGTCCCGCTTTTTAAACCATGACTACTGCGGCAGTAGCTCAGTTGGTAGAGCATCAGCTTCCCAAGCTGAGGGTCGCGGGTTCGAGCCCCGTTTGCCGCTCGATTAGTTTGTACTTTACAGAGAAGGCCGTGAGTCCGTGAGGATCCGCGGTCTTTTTTGGCTGCCTCGGTCAATTCATATACTTCCCCACAAACTCCTTGACACGTGCCGTGTAGGCCTCTTTGGCATCGCGGTAGGCATGCGCGTGGTCCACACCGGGTACAATCCATAGTTCCTTTTCACCGGGCTTTGCCTCGTAGAGGGGATAGACCATGGCAGTGGGTACAAAGGTGTCGGCATCGCCGTGGATGAAGAGCATGGGGCGGGTACATTTCTTTACTTGCTTCAATGCCGATGCCTCCTTGAAGCTCCAGCCATACTCCCATTTACACAGCAGGTTGGAGACGCTCAGCAGCGGGAACGGAGGCAGGTGGAATGTGGCCTTCAACTCCTTGCGGAACTCATCCCACACGGTTGTGTAGCCGCAATCCTCCACGAAGCACTTGATGTAGGGGCATTGGCGTTCTCCCTGTTCCACTTCGCCGGAGAGCATCATGGTAGTGGCCGCTCCCATGGAGATGCCGTGCACCACCATCTCGATAGGCGGAATGGTTCCCGATAAAGAGTCGGCTTCTTGTGCGGCTTTGTTGTGGCGGCTGAACAGCTCTTCGGCCGTGGCTACCCATTGCAGCACGTCCAAGCGGTCTTTCCATCCCATCTGAATGGCGTCGCCATCGCTGTTGCCGTGCGCATAGAGGTCGGGCAGCAGCACGTTGTAACCCAATTGCCGGTTGTATAGGTAACCGATGGGCAGCACGCGCACGCCGTTGTCGGTATAACCGTGCACGATGATTGCCGTCTTGCCCGTGGGTCGTGGGGCGCAAATATAATAGGCGTGCAGCGTCACGCCCTCGTCGTTCTCCATATAGATATCTTGCAAGGCACCTGTCGTGGCAAGGCTGTCGGTCCACGCCTCCAATTCGGGGTATTGCTCGCACATCACCTCAAACGAACTCTCGATGTCGCGGCTGCGCGTCTGCAAGCCCTCCGGCCGCAAGGCATAGCCCAAC